>CAXBFV010000101.1:0-5085 GCA_963974985.1 uncultured Gammaproteobacteria bacterium
ATTATTGTATTAGACGCCCTACTCAAACTACGGCAAACTTGCTGCGACCCTCGATTACTTAAAATTGAGTCTGCAAAACTAGCACATGAACACTCAGCCAAACTAAAACTTTTAATGGATCTCGTGCCTAATATGGTAGAAGAAGGACGCAAGATATTATTGTTTTCACAATTCACTTCCATGATCGACATCATTAAAAAAGAATTCGACAGTGTTAAAATTAAATATGTCACCCTAACCGGTAGCACCAAAGATAGACTCACCCCTATCACTCAATTTCAAAACGGCGAGGTGCCCGTTTTTATCATCAGCCTTAAAGCAGGTGGCGTCGGCTTAAACCTTACGGCGGCTGACCCCATCATTCATTACGACCCATGGTGGAATCCTGCCGCTGAAAATCAAGCAACAGATCGGGCTCACCGTATTGGCCAAGACAAACCGGTGTTTGTTTACAAGCTCATTACTGAAGGCACCGTTGAAGAAACAATACTCGAAATGCAAAAGAAGAAAAAAGAGATTGTGGAAGGACTCCTCTCAGAAAATGCTAATACTAAAAAACCATTAGAATCATCTGACCTTAGTGAGCTGTTTAAACCCATTGATAGCGTAAACTCAGTGATATCTTGATAGATAAATATAGTCCTTTAGTATTACGCGCCTAGAAAATTAACATTTAACCTGCTAATTTTTAAGCTGATAATATTTAAAATTATAAATTTATGTCTTACTCAATATTCCACAAATACAGACCCTATTTGTTACGAATAATCACTGTTGGCCTTTTGGTTGTGCTTTGTATCTTTGAACTCTTTCATAGGCAAACGCATGCAACCATCAAGCCAGACTTTAAAAACATGCAGGTGAATGAAAGAAAAATTGCTTTTATTGACTACATGGTTCCCTTTATCAAAGCATCTAATCAGAAGCTGCTTCTTGAACGACAAAAAATAATTGCCCTAAAAGAACGTTTAGATCGTCAAGGCTATCTTTCAAAAGATGGCTACAACACTATTCATAAGCTTTATAAAGAAAATAAGCTTGGTCTTTCTCTTGCTGTATCTAATGCCGACTTTAAAAAACTATTAAAACGTGTTGATATTGTGCCCCCTGCTTTGGCACTCGCTCAGGCCGCCTTAGAAAGCGGATGGGGCACCTCAAGGTTTGCAGTAAAAGGTAATAATTATTTTGGCCTACATTGCTTCACCTCAGGCTGCGGGCTTATCCCAACAGGCAGAGGCCCTGACTCAACAATGGAAGTTACCGCCTACAATACACCTGAAGAAGGCGTCATGGGTTACATGTATCGATTAAACACCGGCTCTCACTTCAAAGCCTTCCGAGATATTCGGGCGAAAATCCGAAGCAAAAATCTTGATTTCAAGACCTCAGAGCTACTTCAAGGACTGCATCATTATTCAGAACTTGGCGGTGAAGAGTACATGAATTTACTACAAGCGGTAATCAAACAGAATAATCTTGAAAAATACGAATAATAACTCAAAAGGAAAAGTTTAAGAGCCCTTTAAGATTTTTGCTTCTTAAGCACCTTTTCAAGCACCGCATCATATTCAGCGCGGATGACCATTTTCTCTTCACTATTTGGCATCGTAAAACTTAACTCATAAGCATGTAAAAACAAACGATTTAAGCCTTGCGCTTCAAAAGGCTTATCCAGCTCACGTCGTGAATACTTCTTATCCCCTAGGATTGGATACCCTTCTGATTGTAAATGCACACGCAATTGATGAGTCCGCCCAGTATGTGGAGAAACTTGTAATAGCGTGCAACCAGAAAACTTTTCCAAAACTCTTACCGTTGTTAAAGATTCCTTGCCTTCTTTGTCTACTCTGACAAAGCGCTCACCCGAGCTCGGTACAAATTTCTTTAAAGGTTTATCGATTTTAGTAATTCTCGCGGGCCAATTGCCTGCAACTAATGCATGGTATATTTTTTTAACTTTTCGTTCTCTCAATTGCGCATGAAAATACGTCAAGATACTGTATTTTTTTGCAATCAAAATACAACCCGAGGTTTCACGATCTAAGCGATGCACCAGCTCTATTTTTTTATCTAATGGCCTTAATACTCGTAAACGCTCAATCAGCCCTGAATCAATTCCACTCCCGCCATGCACTGCAAGTCCCGAGGGTTTATTCATCACAATAAAGTCTTTATCTTCATAAAGAATAGCTTTTTCTAAGTAACTGAAATCCAGCTTACTTAAACGTTCTTCCGTGGTATTTGGTTCCAGAAACATAGGTGGAATACGGATAACGTCCTCTGCTACCACACGGTAAGTTTGCTTTACTCTTTTTTTATTCACACGCACTTCACCTTTGCGAAGCCATCTGTAAATCAGCGTTTTAGGTACTTTACCCACATGCGCCATTAAAAAATTATCAATTCGCTGTCCTGCTCGATCTTCACAAACCGATATAAATTTCACTTGCGACATATTTTTACCTTAGGCTCTTAGCCTAACCTCATCAATAAATTCATCTGACTGCATTTCATTTAAACGGCTAACGGTTCTTTGAAATTCAAAATTTAAACGCTCACCCTGATATAGTTTTTGCATAGAAACCTCGGCAGAGATTATAAGTGCGACTTTACGATCATAAAATTCATCTACCAATGCAATAAAACGTCGCGCTTCATCTTCGTATTCTGTAGATAATGCAGGCACATTACTCAATAAGACTGAATCAAAATGGCCGGCAATCTCAATATAATCAGCCACCCCTCTGGCATGGCCGCATAAAGCAAAAAAATCAATCCATAAAACTTTTTCTGATAATCTTAACGTTTCAACAGAACGTCCTTTTAACATGAAGGTTGTATTTTCTAAAAACTCCGCATCAGCAATCTTATCAAAGTAATCCACCATGAAGCTTTTTTCACCTTTCAATGGCGTGTAATAACGATTTTGCTGCTTTAAGGTCCGCCAACGGTAATCAATACCACTGTCTAAATTAAATTCCTCAGTATGCTTGATCAAAGCATCAATCGCGGGTAGAAATGATTTGCGCTGTAAGCCGCCTGCATATAATAACTCTGGCTTCACGTTTGATGTCGCCACAAGGGTAATCCCACTCTCAAATAGATGCTTAAATAAATCCCCTAAGATCATCGCATCGGCAATATCTTCAACAAAAAACTCATCAAAGCATAATAATCTAATCTCATCTGAAATTTGATTCGCAACTAATTCCAAAGGATGCTTTTTGCCTTTAAACTTATTTAGTTCTTGGTGAACATATTTCATGAAGTGATTGAAATGGACACGTCGTTTAAATGGTGTTTCGGCATAATCAAAGAACATATCCATGATGAAGGTCTTGCCTCGACCTACACTGCCCCACAAGTAAATGCCTTTTACTGCTTTAACTTTATGACGACCCAAAGAACGATACCAGCGTGCTTTCTGTTTTGGGTTTTTTAAAAATGCATCATTAATACCTTGCAAGTAATGAATAGCTTCTTCCTGGAGCAGATCCGCCTCATAATGCTTTTTTTGAATTTCTTGATGGTAACGTTCAATCAGCTGCATAAAACAAAAGGCGTAAGAATCGATAGCAGAAGCCTTAAATAATTTGATTAATAGCCTATGGCAATTATGAAATTAATCCTAAACCACAAGCGATATAAACAGCCTGAGTTATGTTATTCACCTTCATCTTTGCAATAAGGCGCCGACGATAAGTATCAATAGTATTTCGGGTATACCCTGTAATGATGCCTAATTCTTCTGCATTTTTACCTTGGGCCGTCCAATACAATACGACTAGCTCAGTGTTTGTTAATTTAAAGTCATCGAAAGGTCTTTCATCAATTGTAATAACTCTTTTTCTATATAGCTTTTCTTTTGCAAAACGCGTGCCTTTTAATTCAGGCATTTCCTTAGTATAAACCCCCATAAAGGTATCTAAAAAAGCATCAATAAAAGGGCTTAGTTCATTAATTACCTTTCTATACACATCAAAGGGCTTGTCAACTTTATAGCGCGTATTATAAGCTACCATTAAACAACAATCTGGGCAGTAACGACTTAGTGCAAAACAAGCATAATTGCCATGTGACTCTAGTTCTTCAGACACCCTCTTCTGCAGCTCATCTGTATGCGCATAATCACTGGCTAAGAGAAGGTGGTTTTTTCTTAAGAAACGATGCGAAAGCAAAACATTGCCTCGATCATAACCTTTATCTTTCTGACGGAGAATGAAGCTCGGCAAACTGGATAAGTAAACAAACTTTCCAGACTTATGAACGAGCGCCACACTTAAACTACCAAAGGCCTCTAACTTCTTTAAAGGCTCAACCATCTTTTTAATTGCATGTCGGTGCTTAAACGTAGGCGTTTCCCATAGATTCATAGAAAGTATTTAATAAAGTTTTGCTGCCTAATAATATAGTGTTTTTTAGCCTTAAAGGCTATAAAGAAGATAAGAGAATAAAATGCCCCCGATAAAGCAATCATCTACAATGGATCTTAGATTCAAGTTCCAAGCACAACGATTAATACCAATGCACAGACTATCATTTAGTAGAATACTGCTAATGGTTTTTTATAAGACTGGAATTAAAAGATGGGGTCAAGTTATCAGCAAATTAGCGAAGCTGAAAGGAATCAAATTTATGCTTATCGAAAAGCAGGCCTATCGCTCTCAAACATTGCCTTGTTTATGGGAAGAAATAAATCTAGCATTTCTCCCGTCTCATGAAAGCATCTACCAACACATATATGCTGATAAAGACTCGGGTGGGAGCATATACAAATATCTTCGATGCATCGGAACTCTATAGGGGGGGGGTAAGTCAGGATACGTGTGCAATTGGGTCACTTCGCTTTTCAAATAGCCTTTTATCCCTTATTTCATATAGGTTTGCGGGCCTTCTGTTTAAATTAACAACATATTCACCAAATCGCTTTAAATGTTCTGTCATATAAGGACTCATGTGACTTAAATCTTCTTCGGTTATTTTATGGCCCTCTTTTCTTAAATCATGGCAGATTTAGCGGACGAACCGCTTTTTCAAAACGCAAAAAGCCCCAGCTTTATGGGCTGAGGCTTTTAAATTTAAATG
>CAXBFV010000102.1:0-5058 GCA_963974985.1 uncultured Gammaproteobacteria bacterium
TACCCTTCAGGAATCTTCTGATACGCCTTTATTAGATGCTGAATTAATTTTGGCGGATATATTAAAGGTTGAGCGTGCTTATCTTCGTACATGGCCTGAGAAGCAGTTAAGCTTCCAAGAGATTGAATGTTTTAATAAAAAGATTAAGCAGCGCATACAAGGTGAGGCCGTTGCTTATATTGTAGGGTATCAATATTTTTGGGATTTAAAATTACAGGTCTCTCCTGCTGTCTTAATACCCAGGCCTGATACAGAAACATTGGTTGCGTCAATATTAGAAGATATGAGCCATTTAAAAACGAAAAATGCTTGGATTTAGGGACCGGTAGTGGTGCGATCGCTTTAGCTTTGGGGTCAGAGTGCCCTGCTTGGCATATTTTGGCAGTAGACAGCTCTATAGAGGCACTAAAAGTTGCTGAAGTAAATAAAGAGCGTTGTGAGATAAAAAATATTGTCTTTAATCAAAGTGACTGGTTTCAAGGTATTGCTGTCAGTGAAAAGTGCTTTGATGTGATTGTATCTAATCCTCCTTACATTGATGAGACTGATCCTTATTTGTGCAATAAAGTACGTGCTTATGAGCCCGTATCCGCTTTAATATCTGCTAAAAAAGGTTTTGAAGATTTAGAAAAAATTATTTTTAATTCATGTAACTATCTGAATAATAATGGAAAATTATATGTTGAGCATGGTTTTCAGCAAGGAGATCAAGTCGCTTCTTTTTTTAAAGAAGCAGGGTTTTTAGAAGTTAAGAAACTTTATGATTTATCTGGAAAATGGCGAGCCACTTCAGGTATGAGAGGCTAGGGATTTCAGTTTGGAGTTCTTATGGTCTATTCTTCTATGGGGTCTCATAGTTTAAAAAATTATTAAGAAGTTTAAGTCCATGCTCTGTTAGGGCGGCTTCAGGGTGAAATTGAATGCCCCAGATAGCGTATTGTTTGTGCGCAAATCCCATGATTTCCAACTCATTATTTTCATTACATTCAGCAATTACTTCTAAACATGTCGGTAAACGTTTAGGGTCAACTAAAAGTGAATGATACCGTGTAACGATTAGATTATGAGATATTTTATTAAATAACAAATTATCGTTATGCGTAATGTGACTCTGTTTTCCATGCATTATTTTAGAGGCATGAATAACTTTAGCACCAAAGTATTCTGCAATAACTTGGTGGCCTAAACAGATGCTAAGTAATGGGTTTTGAGGATGGCCTGGTCCTGGCCCTAATATAATATGAGAGGGCTGATAGTGTTTTATTTTAGAAACAGAGAGCTCATCTGTTTTAATAATAAGTACTTCATATCCAAGCTGAGAAATATAATCTTCTATCATATTTGCGAAGGAGTCATAATGATCTATAAGAATAACCATTAGTGAGTTTTCTCTTCTATAAGTTCTGCTAACTGCATGCCGCGCACATCGTTACATAACCATATTCGATCTGCATTCTTTAAATCTTTGAGCGTGAGGGATTTCTCTATGATGATATTGCTAGAGACTAATTTTTCACGATGGATTCCAGGCAACACGCCATCAGATGTTTTGGGGGTGTATTTAATACCAGTCTCTTTTTCTTGGACAATTAAATTATGGTATCGAGCCTCTGTTAAATTCCCTTTTTGATTCATATAAATAAGCGTATCAATATCAGGATGTGTTTTTTTTGTCATGACAAAATTTTCATCCATAAATCCTCGAGTTTCTTTTGAGGTGGTTTTATGTTGAAAAAGAATATTACCTTGGTTGATTTCCTGATTGTCGATTCTAAATTTCAGTGGCATGGAATTGGCGGTATTCTTGTTCTCTAATATAGCATGTGAAATTAAAATTTGATTACTGATAGAAATGCTTATGCGAACTTTATATTCATTTAAAGGTGTGAGTATTTCCCTGCTATATTCCAAAAGTTTATGTTCAATGCTTTTTATATCTAAATCATGGAAGGCAAGTGTGTGAGCGCTTTTCTGTAATCTGTTTAAATGAAGTTCAAAATTTCGATAGCCAGTATCGTTTGAATAGTAAAGGCTTTCGATTAGCTCAAAATTGGGCTGATAAAGTTCGCGTAAGAATTTAGATTTTAGGTGCATTTCATGCCACTCATCTCTTGGATTTGAATCAATAGTGATGCCGCCGCCTACTCCAAAATTTATTTTATCTTGGTTGGCTTCTAGTGTGCGAATAGCAACATTAAAACACATGTCACCATTAGGCTGTATGCTGCCAATGGTGCCTGTATAAGCACCTCGAGGACCAGATTCTATTTCTTGAATGGTAGACATGGTTTTTAATTTTGGAGCGCCTGTGATTGAGCCGCAAGGGAAAAGGGCTTCGATGATTTTCTGAAAAGATATATTTTCTTTACATTCACTCTTTATAGTTGAGGTCATCTGGTGAAGGCTTTGATAAGTTTCTACTGTGAATAGATTTTCAACTTTAACGCTACCTGTTTTTGATATCTTAGAAAGATCATTGCGGAGTAGATCTACAATGATTAGATTCTCTGCTTTAGTTTTTTCATCAGATTGGAGCTTATTTTTATTTTGGATATCCTGTGTTAGATCTGGTGATCTTGATGCTGTGCCTTTCATCGGTTTAACGGTTAGCTCAGTACCTTTTTTTTTAAAGAAAAGCTCGGGGGAAAAGGAAAGCAGTGTGGTGTCAGCACATTTCAAATAGGCGCAAAATCCAGCAAGCTGTTGATTTCTAAGAGAAAAATATAAATTTTTGGCGTTTATGTTTGCGGGTAATTGATAATTTGAAGTGTAGTTGATTTGGTAGCTGTTTCCTTCTGTGAGTTCAAAGACGATTTTTTCAAAAGCTTGTTCATATTCTTGATAGCTTTGCTTAAAGAGAAGCTTAGGGATTTTTGTTGTAGCGATGTGATCTTTGTTAATATTAAAATGCAAGGGTGCTTGATTGCTCGCCATGTCTTTTCTTTTTTTATAGGCGGTAAAGTGTAGAAGAGACTTTGATGTGTTTTCTTCAAGCAGGTGATGGAGTTTTGGATATAAGGCATAGCTGAATTCATAGCTTATGTAACCGACAAGATATAAGCCTTCTTTGTGGCAAGTTTCAATTGCTTCAAATGCTTGGGGTATGTCATGGATATTTTGAACGGTAATGTCACATACAGGGTTCGTATAAAGAGATGAAATATCTTGGTCCGTTAGGGTGTTTTCTAAAAGTGCAAAATCTTGCATGGCTTTTTATTTTATAGACTTGAAGCGGAGAATAATTAATTATACGCGCTGCTGCTTACTGACTACAAACCATTTTGCAGACTTCTTAAAGTTTAATTAATGGAGAGTGTTTAATCCTAGCATGGTTAATGCTACATTAGGCCTCAGAAAAAAGTATTTAATATTTTCGACTAAGAGGTCTGTTTTGAACGCTGATATGTCAATAGTGAGTCTGGTTGCGAATGCTGATCCGATTGTAAAGATCATTATGTTTATATTACTGCTAACTTCTGTTTATTCATGGTCAATTATTATTCAAAGAGTGATGGTCTTGAGAGATGCAAAAGCACACTTAAATAGTTTTCAGAGTGAATTTTGGGCTGGTTTAGACATGTCCAAATTATACGCTTCATTAAACGAAAATGTTGCGGTGTTGTCGGGAATTTCACATTTATTCCATAGTGGTTTTAAAGAATTTGTTCGCTTGCGGCAAAAGTCCACTATTAGAGGAGATGCCCTGATGGATGGTGTTGAGCGATCTATGCGAATTTCCATGACTAAAGAAACAGAAAAGCTTGAAAAGCAATTGACCATGTTGGGTACGATTGGAGCAGTGGCGCCTTATATTGGGCTTTTAGGTACGGTTTGGGGTATTATGGCTTCTTTTACAGTTTTAGGTGGTGTGCAGCAAGCTACGTTAACTATGGTGGCGCCTCACATTGCAGAAGCCCTAATTGCTACGGCTTTGGGTTTATTTGTGGCGATTCCTGCGGTGGTTGCTTATAACCGTTTAACGCGTCAAGTTGATGGTTTATTGTCAGAGTATGAGAATTTCCATGATGAGTTTTGTGGAATTTTACATCGTGAAGCCTACAACTAAATAGAAGTTTTTAGGGTAATTTAGCATGGCGCTTAGAGCAAGAGTAAAAAGAAAACGTAAAGCAATGGTCGACATTAATGTGGTGCCCTACATTGATGTGATGTTAGTACTTTTAATTATCTTTATGATTACCACGCCTATGTTAACACAAGGCGTTAAAGTTGATTTGCCGCAGGCTTCAGCTAAAAAGATTCCCTCGACTTCTGAGTTGCCTATGATTGTGACGGTTAACCGGGCAGGACAGTATTTTTTAAATACGGTTTTTGATGGCAAGCAAGCGATTAGTGCAACTGAGTTGATGCGCAAAGTGCGGAGTGCTTTGGCAAAAGATAAAAAGAAACAGATTTATGTGAAGGGTGACAAGGATGCCAATTATGGGCAAGTTGTTAATGCGATGGTTTTGCTACAAAAATCAGGTGTTGGGAATGTAGGATTGGTTACGGATGACGCAGCAGAACAAACCTAATTTTTTGAAAAATTTATTTGATAAGTCTCGAGTGCTGTTTTGGCAATGTATTGCCTATATTAAGTCTACTCAAGAGCGACGTGCATTTGCTATTTCTACCGGACTACACATTTTTTTATTTATAGTGTTGGTGCTGAGCGCTTTGGTTTGGACTTCAAATGATTCTAAAGTCGTCACAGTAAGTGCTGTTTCTTCGGGCGCGCCAATTGTGCAAGCGCAGATGATTTCAGGGCAAGCAGTTCAAAATATTATAGAGCAGAAGCAGCAAGAGAAAGCTGACAAAATAAGGCGTGTAGAGCGAGAAAAAACAAGATTAGAGGATGCTAAAGCAGCAAAATTGAAAGCGCTATCTTTGAAAAGAGCAAAATTGCGAGAAGCTGAAAAAAGAAAACAGGATTTAGCTAAAGCTAAAAAGCTTGCTTTGAAGAAAAAGCAGGAAGCAGAAAAAGAAAGGGTTAAAAAGAAAAAAGCAGAGGCATTGGCGGCTAAACAAAAACAACAGCAAGCAAAAGAGGCCAAAGCCGCG
>CAXBFV010000103.1:0-5050 GCA_963974985.1 uncultured Gammaproteobacteria bacterium
TTCCTGTTGTGTATAAATAATAAGGACTTGCTGTATTTCGGTCACAGAACCAAGTCCAGTCGCTTTTATCCTCACAGGCTAAAGTCATAAAATTATCAATATAATATGGCTTATCTCTAAAAAGTTCCCAATCAATATGACTACCTGCAGCATGACCGTCTAGGGCTGGCAAATCTTGTCCTCCAAATTCCCAATGGACATTTTCTTCATTTGCATCCAGAGGTGCAACTAAATTCCAGGGATTACCATCATTGTCCATCATAGAAGCAAAATAGACTTTATCAGAGACATGGTTAGGTAGATATTTAGCATTATAGTACATACCTTTGCCATGGTTTAAACCGTCAGCTTCAATGCGGAAATCATAACTACCGATTATTTCCTTAGACAGCAGATTTTTCATTTCAGATCCAAATTTTGCTACTCTGCCATTAAGTAGAATCATCTGATCAGTATATACGCTTGGTAAAGAGTTTCTGATAATAGATTTCTCAGAGCCTAGAGGCTGAAAAGTCAAAGACAGTTCCTTGAGTTGATCTTTTTGTTCCTGAGTTAAAGTTAGAGCTGAATTGGATAACAACGTAGCAATATTATAATTATAGAATAACATTGTTTTATCAATCAAATATTGCTCCTCAACTGCTGTAAGCTCAAGGGTAATAATGTCCATAATTTCTTCATTATGCCCCCTAAAGAACATTAAGAGATTGCGCCCTTCAAAATCAGGATCTTCTTGAATTCTATGAAAAGCACCAATATCATAATCATTGATTGAATCAATGACATCAAATATTTTAGCTTCTTCTAATACTTTTCTATTTTCAAAGAAATTGCTAAAATTTACCTTTTCATCAAAGCCTCCAACAAGCAAATTATGCAGGTTTAAGAGATAATCTATTCTTTCTCTAATCTCATCAGCTGACAAAAGGCCAGTAGAAAATTTTTCAGTCTCAAATATTTTAAATAAAGAAAAGTTTACTTGAAGCTCACGATCTAGCGCTTCATATGCAGATGTAATTTTTATATTTGTATCGTGCAAACTTTTAATGAGAGTGATTTTTTTATCATGTGTATATATCTGTTCAATCGCTGTTATTCTATCATCATGCTCCGTTAAAGTTTCTTCTATTTTTTGAACTCGCTCCATGAGCTCTTCTAAATGATCCGTTTCACTGTCTCCAAATAAACTATCAAGCCCCGTTGCACTAAACACACCCAGACCCAAAGCATCATCAATCATCTTAGCACCCAATATACAGGATAAAGCGCCTGTTTTTGCACCAGACCCTTTTCCACCACCTTTTATTGTATTAGCGCAGTCACCAATATAAACAGCAGCTGTTAGCAAGTTCATTGTTTGTTCAGATGTTGGCCGACAGCCATTAATATTTGTAGCAGCACCTTCAGTAAAGCTACAAATCTCGTCCTTTGCTTTTTCCACGCCGCCCTCAATTACTTTTGGAAAAACAAAGTCACGCCAGTGAGCACTATTTTCAGAGTCTTGAGTCCCTGATTGCGCAGTTGAATTATCTTCTGCAAAACTAACGTTTAAGCAGCCCACAGAAAAGACACATAAAGTAAAAATTAAAGATATATTTTTCATGAAAAGTAAAATCCAAATAATACTGTTTAGAGTAAAAAGCAATCATACTTATAAAAGGGTTAATAAGCAATTATGTAAAGCTATAAGTCAGTCGATAAGCCGGGTTCTGTCGTGGACAATCATTCCTCTAGGCGTTTAATCACTCAAACGCTCAAGCAACCTACCCAGTCACAGTGCGGGACACACCATTGCGACTCTATTTGGTCTTGCTCCGAGTGGGGTTTACCATGCCACGAAATGTTACCATCCGCGCGGTGCGCTCTTACCGCACCCTTTCACCCTTACCAATCTCCGAAAAAATTGGCGGTCTCCTCTCTGCTGCACTTTCCGTAGGCTTTCGCCCCCCAGGCGTTACCTGGCACTCTACCCTGTGGAGCCCGGACTTTCCTCTCCGTATTCCCGGAGTATTAACCCCATCAATACGCAGCGATTGCCTAACTGACTTGTAGCGGGTGCATTCTAACTAACTTCTCACCAACCCGCTATACTTTATTTATGCCTCTTCAAATTTAAAACTTCATTATGAAAACATCTTTAAAAGCTCTTTTTATAGCGACCACGATTTTTTCTTGCAGCACCGTGATTGCCCAATCTATTACAAGTGAGATTCATCTTCTAAATAGCAATTCAAAAAATAATGGTATTGGGGGAAATATCGGCACTATTACTTTTTCTTCTAGTCCACAAGGCTTAATAATCAAAACAAATCTTAAGGGTTTACCATCGGGATTTCACGGGTTTCATATCCACCAAAATCCAAGCTGTGATTTTGCCCTTAAAAATAAAAAAGAAGTTCCAGGTCTTGCCGCAGGGGGTCACTTAGATCCTCACCACACCCACAAACATTATGGACCGAATGCATTAGGCCATACGGGTGATTTGCCTGCACTTTTTGTTAATAAAAAAGGAGTTGCTAAAGAAACCTTAAATGCGCCAAACCTCACTTTAGCTGAAATTAAGGGCCGCTCTGTCATGATTCACCTTCACGGAGACAACTATCGAGACCAGCCCCAAAAACTTGGTGGTGGTGGGCCACGCATTGCCTGTGGAGTAATAAAATAATAACAAGCAATACATTTAAAGCTTTTAAACTTACAATAACCCCAACTCTCTTCGCTTAATGTTAAAACTTAATTATGTCACAAAAACTTGTCCTCGTTGACGGCTCTTCCTTTCTCTTTCGTGCATATCATGCCCTCCCACATTTAACTAACCCACAGGGAGATCCAACGGGTGCGATTATTGGTACCATCAATATGCTTCGCAAACTGCCTCAACAACATAAGACCGATCATATTTGTGTCATTTTTGATGCCAAAGGTAACAACTTCAGACATGAACTTTACCCCGAATACAAAGCCAATCGTAAAAAAATGGATGATGAGCTTCGTGTACAAATTGAACCGCTCCATAACATTATTAAAGCCATGGGTTTTTATTTTGTGAGTATTCCTGACGTGGAAGCAGATGATGTAATAGGCACCATTTCTAGAGACGCTTCCAAACAAGGCTGGCAAGTAGTTATTGCCACCGGAGACAAAGACATGGCACAACTTGTGGATGAGAATGTCACCCTCATCGACTCCATGAAAAATAAAACAACAGATATCCAAGGTGTCCATGAAAAATTTGGCGTGTCGCCCAACCAAATCATTGATTATCTCGCACTCATGGGAGATGCCTCAGACAATATTCCAGGAGTTCCAAAAGTCGGCCCAAAAACCGCTGCAAAATGGCTAAATGAATATCAAAGCATTCAAGGTGTTATCGATCATGCCGATCAAGTTAAAGGCAAAGTGGGCGAAAGTTTACGTGCCAGCTTAGATATCCTCCCTCTTTCTTATCAACTTGCCACCATTAAATGTGATGTGAAATTTGACTATGTTTTAAATGAATTTGTCATGAAAGCGCCAGATAAAGACTTTTTGCGCACGCAGTATGAACATTATGGATTTAAAACACTTTTACATCACCTCGACAACAGTGCTGACAATGGCGTTCCTAAGGCTGAAGCTTCTGCTGAAGACAGCTCTGAAAGACCTGAAATAGCAAAGGCTATAAAAGTACCTGAAACTAGTTATGAAATAATTACGGAAACTGCTCAATTAGAAAACTGGATTCAAAAAATTGAAATCGCAAAACTGATTGCTGTGGATACTGAAACAACCGCCATTGATCCCATGCAGGCCAAACTTGTTGGCATCTCTTTTGCTACCGAACCCGGGGTTGCCGCTTACCTTCCGCTAGCACATGATTATGAAAACGCGCCTCAACAACTAGATTTTGAGCAAACTTTACAGCGTTTGAAACCCTTATTAGAAAGTACTGACATCAAAAAAATTGGTCAGAATATCAAGTATGATTTAAAAATATTCAGCCATTATGATATCGCACTTCAGGGTGTGGAGTTTGACACCATGCTCGAGTCTTATGTTTTTGATAGTGCCGCAACACGTCACAATATGGACGCTATGGCCAGAAAATATCTCAACCATGAAACCATTAAGTTTGAAGACGTTGCGGGCAAAGGCAAAAGCCAATTAACCTTCAACCAAATACCGCTTGAGCAAGCAGGCCCTTATGCGGCCGAAGATGCTGACATTACCTTACAACTACACCATTATCTATGGCCTCAAATTTCTGAAACAGCAGACCTTAAAAAACTATTTGAAGAAACTGAAATGCCGGTGATGAAAGTGATTGATCGTATTGAGCGCACGGGTGTCAATATTAATTCCAGTTTTCTAAACGAGCAAAGCCAAGCCCTTGAAACTCAAATCAAATCCCTTGAACAAAAAGCGCATACCTTAGCTGATGAAGAGTTTAACCTCGCTTCAGCAAAACAGCTCCGTGAAATCCTATTTGAGAAATTAGAAATCCCCGCTTTGAAAAAAACACCTGGTGGCGTGCCTTCTACTTCTGAAGAGGTGCTCAAAGAGCTTGCGAATAGTTATGAGCTGCCTTCCGTCATTATGGAACATCGGCATTTAAGTAAATTAAAATCGACTTACACCGACAAACTGCCTTTAATGGTTAATGAGAACACAGGACGTGTACATACTTCCTACCATCAAGCCGTTGCCATTACTGGTCGACTTTCTTCTTCGGATCCAAATTTACAAAATATTCCTATCCGTTCTGAAACGGGTCGTAAAATTCGCCAAGCTTTTATCCCGAATGACGGCTATAAAATAGTCGCAGCCGATTACTCTCAAGTAGAGCTTCGCATCATGGCCCATTTATCGAATGACCCCGCCCTTCTCAAAGCTTTTAATGATGGCGCCGACATCCATTCTGCAACCGCCGCAGAAACGCTAGGCATTGCACTTGAAGAGATCTCAACAGAACAACGCCGAAAAGCTAAAGCCGTCAACTTTGGGCTCATTTATGGCATGTCGGCCTTTGGCTTGGCGAAACAGCTCAACATCTCTCGTGGCGAGGCTCAGC
>CAXBFV010000104.1:0-5002 GCA_963974985.1 uncultured Gammaproteobacteria bacterium
CCAGATGGGAATGGTATTCACCTTTGTCGACAAGCAGCAAAAACCTATCCAGATATGTGTATCATGGTGATGACGGCCAATCCTGTTGACTCAGATTACGTGTTGAGTTTAGAGTTAGGGGCTGATGATTATTTGCAAAAGCCTTTTGATACGATGAAATTAGCAGCTAAAGTCAGTTCACTTCTTCGACGTAAAATGAAAACCGAACAGCATGCCTCTGAGGAAGTAAGTTTTGGTACGGGAAGAAATTATAGTTTTGGACGATGGGTAATTGATTTAAAAACCAGAGTAGTAAAAGTGGCTGAGACAGGCGAAGATATGATGATGACTGGGTCGGCTTATGATTTGTTGGTTGTTTTTTTAAAAAATAGTAACAAAGTCCTTGATAGAGATTTTTTAATGCAAGAGTTTAGAGGACGTTTGGCTGATGCGTATGATCGGACGATTGATGTGCAAATCAGTCGACTACGAAATTACTTTGGCAAAGATAGGGATAATATAGAATACTTTAAAACAGTTCATAGGAAAGGTTACATGTTTACCGCAGATGTTAAGCAAATCTAGGCCGTCTTGATAAAATGAATATCCTTAAACCGTTTAAAACCTTTCGAATATTGCCTGTTTTACTAGTTATTATTATCTCTCTATATTACGTTTACTATATGGGCACTCATTGGGCAATGCCAAATAAAGCAAACACAGAGCGTTTAGATAATGGTAAAGTATTTATTACAGAGCTTATTGCCCATGTCCAACATAACTCAAAGGATTCGAGCTTTATATTTCAGAAAACTCGTAGTATGGACTTGGATTTTCCCGGGAAAGCGACAAGGATAAAGTTTACGAAAAAGCCCCTTTGGGCATTACAGTTTCCAATTTCTGCTCCTTATAAACAAGTTTTTGAGAGTATTAATAAAATAAAAACCTTGAATATACATTTATCATTTCAGATGCCAGATGGACGCTGGCTTAACTTCTCATCAAATGTGTCAGGGTTTTCGTATGAAAATATTAGATATTTATTTTATTTTATTTTTATCATTATTATGCTCTTTGCCATTTATTTATCCTTAATGAGTTTATTTTCTTCAGCTTTAAGAAATGTACGATCCTCTGCATCAAAAATCCAATTAGACATCCAGTCTGATATTAAAAAAAGCTATGGGTTTCCTGGATTAAATGAAACGTTACACACTTTAAAATCCATGCAATCAGACATATTGAGATTAATGACTGAGCGCGCACAAATGGTAAGTGCTATCTCACATGATCTTCGGTTGCCTTTGACGCGTATGCGTTTAGGGCAGGAAATGGATGAAAAATATAATGTAAAAGATGAAATTAATGAAATGGATTCAATGCAACTTGACCGCTCGATTTCATACTTTGGTGCACAGCTTAGTATTAAGCGTTGTATTGATAATATTCTCAAGAATGCTACTAAATTTGGCACAGAGGTGCATGTTTCATTAATACAAGATGATAAACAAGTTTGTATTAATATCCGTGATAACGGGCCTGGTATTAGAGAGGATGAGTTCCAAAATATATTTCGGCCATTCTATAAGACGATTGATGGACAAAAATCAGGAAAAAGTGGCTCTGGTCTAGGACTGAGTATCGTCAAAGATATTATTGACTATCATGGTGGGAATATTCAATTCTCAAATCATCCTGAAGGTGGATTGGTGGTTGCTTTAAACTTCCTTTAGAAAGTTTTCAGGATCTTGAGCCTTCATCAATGCTGTGCCAACGAGTACCCCATCTACTTCTTTTAAGGTATTCCTAATATCTTCAGGTGTTTTAGCACCCGATAAAGAGAAAGTGAGAATATGCTCAGGAATTAATTGCTTGAGACTCTCTGCATTGTTGGTATTCATGGCGAGAGTATCTAAATTGCGGTTATTAATGCCAATTATTTTTGGATTGACCTGAAGCGCGCGTTTTAAGTCTTGCTCATCAAATATTTCTACCAGTGCGTTCATACCCAGACTTTCAATTTCGTGATGCAATAATGAAAGCTGCTCATCAGAAAGGATGCGGACAATTAATAAACAAGCATCAGCACCGGCTAAGCGTGCGCGATGGATTTGACAAATATCAATAATGAAATCTTTGCATAAAATAGGGAGCGGGCATTCTTTTTTAACATTTTCAATATCTGAAAATCGGCCACCAAAAAACTTTTTATCGGTCAAAATTGACAGTGCAGCGGCTCCACCCTGCTCATATTGCTTAGCTATTTTAACAGGATCATAGTCGTGCTTAATAATACCTTCCGAAGGTGATTGAGATTTTAACTCACCGATAATATTAAAGCCATTTTTTTTGAAAGCTGCTAGAAAATTAAAGTTTGTTTTTTGAAGAATTGCTTTATCTACATTATATTCATGCAGCTCTGTTTTCTTATGTTCGACAATTTGGTCCAGTATCATTGTTATGTAATGCGCATCATATATATGGGACTTACTTTAGCTGGAATTAAATTAGATCACAAGCTGATTGGTATCCGGTTTTACGCCCCGCCACATTTCAAAAATAATCGCGCTGAGTTCAATGAGCATTCCTTTGCCATCAATGGATGGAATATTGTTTTTTTGACACCATTTTGTAAAGACGGTGCCTTGTGGCGCATACATCAAATCATATCCAAACCCTTGCTCAGAAAAAATAGTAGAGGAGATGGGGAGCATCGTTTGATTAATGCTGGCTGAAGTGGCATTGATTACTAAATCATATTGATCACAAATATTTTCATAGGTCGTCACTTTGAGATCAGCAATACCTTGGTAGATTTTTTGCAAAGCTTCTGCTTTTGAAAGTGTACGATTGGCAATCGTAATACTGTTAGGAGATTGTGAAATCAAAGGATCTAAACATCCTTTAACAGCCCCTCCGGCCCCTAAAACCAGAATATTTTTATCTTTAATAGGCTGGTGGTTTAGTAAATCTTGAACGAATCCTATCCCATCAAGATTTAAACCCTTAGCCTTTCTATCTTTGGTGAAAATTACATTGCTTACGGCTTTTGCTTTTTTAGCATGTGCATCGCATTCATCCATTAATAAAAAAGTTTGCTCTTTAAAAGGAACCGTCACACTAAGCCCTTTGACGTTAGGATTATCTTTAAGCTTCTGAAACTCACTTTCAAAATCATCAACAGAGAGTTCGAGAGTCTGGTAATTTAAAGTCTGACCCGTTTGCTCGGCAAACTGCTGGTGTATTTTTGGCGAAAGGCTGTGTTTAACAGGGTTGCCAATGACATAGTATTGATCGATAGCGCTCATTGTTCAGATCTATAATTTATTTTTATTTAGATTAAAAGTTATTAAGAATAAATACAATTACCCTCTTCAACTGGTCTTAGTTTTGTCATGACAAATAATTCGCATAAACGTACAATGGCAGCCAAATAAAAAGATGAGAAATCATATGTCACAACAATATATTTATTCTATGCATGGCGTAGGCAAAGTCGTCCCACCTAACAAATACATTTTAAAAGATATTTCATTGTCATTTTATGATGGGGCCAAAATTGGCGTTTTAGGTCTTAATGGTTCGGGTAAGTCTACCTTGCTGAAAATTATGGCAGGTTTAGATACTGAGATCATTGGCGAAGCGGCACCTCGTAAAGGTATAAAGATTGGCTATTTACCTCAGGAACCAACTTTAGATTTAACAAAAGATGTACGTGGTAATGTTGAAGAAGGCTTATCTGAGCTTAAGGATATGCTGACAGAATTTGATGCCATTAGCATGAAGTTTTGCGAACCGATGTCTGATGATGAGATGAATGACCTCTTGGCAAAACAGGGTGACTTACAAAATAAAATTGATGCCGCAGGCGCTTGGGAACTCGATCGTAAGTTAGAAATAGCGGCAGATGCTTTGCGTTTGCCTGCTTGGGATGCAGATGTCTCTAAGCTTTCTGGAGGTGAAGTGAGACGTGTGGCACTTTGTCGTTTGCTCCTCTCCTCTCCTGATATTTTATTATTGGATGAGCCAACAAACCATTTGGATGCAGAAAGTGTGACGTGGTTAGAGCGTTTCTTACAAGACTTTGCGGGCACTGTTGTGGCAATTACGCATGATCGTTATTTCTTAGATAATGTTGCGGAATGGATTCTTGAATTAGATCGTGGTGAAGGAATTCCTTTTGAAGGAAATTACAGTAGTTGGTTGGATCAAAAATCCCAGCGTTTAGCCATGGAAGAAAAGAAAGAGTCTGCCTACCAGAAATCATTAAAAGAGGAATTAGAGTGGGTGCGTCAAAATGCTAAAGGTCGTCAGGCAAAAAGTAAGGCACGTTTGGCAAAATTTGAAGAGTTAAGCTCACAAGAGTTCCAGAGTCGTAATGAAACGAAAGAATTGTATATTCCACCAGGCCCACGTTTAGGTAGTAAAGTTTTTGAAGTGAATAATATTTCAAAAGGATTTGGTGCACGTAACTTGATTGATAATCTAGACTTTAATGTTCCTGCTGGCGCGGTAGTCGGAATTATTGGTGCCAATGGCGCGGGTAAATCCACCTTCTTTAATATGATTGCAGGAGTGGAAAGTCCAGATTCTGGAGATATTGATAAAGGTGAAACAGTTGAACTAGCCTACGTAAATCAGTCTCGTGATTTGCTAGATGACAAAAAAACGGTTTGGGATGAAATCTCTGACGGCTTGGATGTTATTACAGTAGGTAAATACACCACGCCTTCACGTGCCTATGTAGGACGCTTTAACTTTAGAGGGAGTGATCAACAGAAGTATATTAAAGATATCTCTGGGGGTGAAAGAAACCGTGTGCATTTAGCTAAATTATTGCGTAGGGGCGGTAATGTCTTGCTACTGGATGAACCAACCAATGATCTGGATGTAGAAACACTTAGAGCTTTAGAAGAGGCTATCTTATCTTTCCCGGGTACTATTATGGTTATTTCTCATGATCGTTGGTTCTTGGATCGTATTGCCACGCATATCTTAGCTTTTGAAGGTGAGAGTCAAGTAA
>CAXBFV010000105.1:0-4988 GCA_963974985.1 uncultured Gammaproteobacteria bacterium
GCCGTATAATAAGTCTCCGTTAATTTTGGATCCATGGTTTGCTAGAAAATACCAAAGGGTTTCTTCCACAAAAAAACCGTAGGCAATATTGCTTAGGATTAATAGCGTTAAAGTCACAAAAACTGTGCGAGTATGGGTATTCAAAAAACACTCAGAATTGTTTACATATTAAAAATAAGTCTAGCAGAAAATAGACGACGTAATTTGTGTGGAGTCTTTTTTATCTTAAAATTGGGTGTTTTTTATTTGATATATTCTTGACACCATTAAGGTATATCTTATCTTTCAGGTTGGCATGCAACGAAACCAGTAATTTTTAAGCCTAGCCAGATGAGTTCTTCAAAAGGAAAGGATAGAATATTAGTAGGCTTATCCTGTTGTCGATATTCTTGATTAATGTTTTGAATTTCTTCTGCCTCACAAATATAACAGCTGATATTTGCCGTATCAATCTCGAGGCGGTTTAGCACTAAGGACATCTAGTTAAGAAAATCATCTTGGCTGGGTGCGCTTAGGTTTAAAGGGTTTTTGATTTCAAATGAGAAGTATTTCAATGTTTGGAGCATGGGTCTTCTTAAGCGCTATTAGCTTTAAGTATATGGTGGATCGTTTACGAATATTTGCATATAAAATTACGTGTCTTATTAAAATCTAATTAAAAGTGAGTCTCACGCATAGCCCTCCCTCAGGGCGATTTAAAAGCTGAATATCCCCTTGATGATAATGCATAACCTCAGCAACAATAGCAAGACCGAGGCCTGCTCCAGTGCTGCTAGCCTTTTTACCCGCTTGCGTGCGGTAGAACGGTTTCATGACATTTTCCAGTTCTGATTCTGGGATGCCGGGGCCATTATCTTCTATGGTGATAATAATTTGTTCTTCAATTTTTTTTGAGGTGACGATGACTTTATCTGAAAATTTAAAAGCATTGCTTAAAATGTTGTTAAAGCAGCGTTTCAGGCTATTTTTTGCAATTAAATAGGGGATATTCGTTTCTAATCCTTGAGTTTCAATATGGTGACCAGCGTCCATAAATTCATAACAAGTGATAAGCAGTAAACCATTCATGTTTACCGGCTTTTTCTTTTCTTTATAGGCTGCATTTTGAGTGTAGCTAAGCAATTCTGAAATCATTTTTTCAATTTCTTCTGCGTCGACGATAATTTTGTCAGATAAGGAAGCATCATTTATTAGGTCGGCTCTTAGCTTTATGCGCGTAATGGGCGTTCTTAAGTCATGAGATATGGCGCCTAGGAGTTTTGCGTTGTGCGTTACAAGATCTTGAATCCTAAACTGCATTTTTTTCATGGTAAGGGCCGTATCGTGAACCATGGGTAGACCTTTATTGTCATCAATTTTCGTATACATGTCGAGCCCGAGTTTTCGTGCGGAGGATTTCATGTTTTTGAGCGCGCTAGAAACCAAATGAATGAATGCAAAATTAGCAATTAAGAGAGTCAGTATAGCAATAAGTCCTAGGAACAATAAAATATAATGAAAATATGAAAAATTAGGGGAGCCATCATAGTTGATCCATTTTCCATCTTTTATTTGATAAGAGGCTTTGAGGTCGTGCTTGGAAAAGCTTTCTAATGTTTTCTGTATTCCTGGGTATGGAGTTGCGTGAGAAAATGTTAAAGGCCATTTTGGGTGATTTGAGAGTGAAATGCTAAGATCATGGTTTTCGAATTCAAGCAACTTTCTATTGGGTCTTGTCTCTTCCTTTGACTGGTGGATAAGTGACATAAAAGTATGATGTTTGTAGGGTTGCATGCAGGCTAAGCAGTTAGGGGTTGTAGAGGGGAGTATTGAGAATACGATTATAGTGTAGATGGCTAAAATGGAGCAGAATAAGACTTGGAATAAGTTTCTTTTAACCCAGAGAGTAAGCAAAGAGAGGGTCATTTTTTTATGACCGTTGCTGAAAAAATATAACCAAATCCTCGGACAGTTTTAATGATCTCAGGTTTAGATGGGGTTTTCTCAAGGATGCTTCTAAGTCGAGAAACATGTAGATCAATTGAACGATCAAAAGGCTCAATTCCATGTGCTTCAGCGGCCTGTAAAAGTAGATCTCTGTCTAATGTGCGATTTGCGTGTGATAGCATAATAACTAAAATATCATATAGCCTTTTGGTTAAAGGGGCTTGAATGCCGTCAGCGTCTATAAGTGTATTGATCTTGGTGTCTAGCGTCCAATGAGCAAAAGTGTAGATTGGCTTTAAGGTAATGGGTTGAGCTGGGTTGATTGGTTGGTTTTTTGTTTGTCGGCGTAAAACAACATTAATGCGAGCTAAAAGTGTTCGAGGGTTAAAAGGTTTTTGAATGTAATCATCAGCACCATGCTCCAAGCCTAAAATATGATCCTCTTCTTGTCCTTGTGCTGTCATCAATATAATAGGGATGTTGGGATAAGCTGCTGTGATTTCTTTAGAGAGGCTTACGCCATCTCCATCAGGAAGATTAACATCAAGCAAAATAAGATGGAGATCTTTGTCAGATTGAAGATGTGTTTTAAGTGTTTGTGCGCTACTTGCTGTGTAAACGATAAAACCTTGCCTTATCAGAAGTGATTCTAGCAGCTCAAGTATTTGAGTGTCATCATCAACGACAACAATTTGTTGTTGGTTTAGCATACTATAGTTACTACCCTTTGATTCGTTTTGATGTGAAAAAATAGAGGAATATCATTATAAATACGATTAAGAGCATAATGCTATAAAAAGACTGATCGGGAAGTAAAAATTTATTAAGGGTATAAATAATTATATTAGCAAAGATACTTATGAGTGCCCACATTGCAACAAATAAACCAGCCATTAAGCCATAAAATCGAGGGCTTCGTGCTGAAGATAAAAAGTATACTGTAGTGCTTAGACAGGCAAGTCCTAAGCTTATGAGCGTCGCGGGGATCCATGGTGTATTATGACTGACATGGACAGATTGCCAGGCGACACCCAAGATTACTAAAAGGGAACCATATAGAATGATGCGTTTAGTTTCAGGCAGAGCCTTTTTTAAAATAAATATTAGCGGTACCGAAAAGGTTAGGATACAGTAGCTATAAATATTAAGATTATTCATTGCGTGTAGGATGTAATAGCCGCCAATGGGTTGATTTATGGCCGTTGCTGTGTAGAGATCTAAGGTGAGAATGTAAAGGGCGCTGATAAAATAAGCGTTGCGCGCTTTTGGTGAAGCAAAAAGTCGCGTGATTCTCTGTGAGAAAAGTTTGAAGTGTTCGGTTTTATTTCTATCTGGAAAGGTTGGTTTGGGTTGTTTGAATAAAAAGAAAATAATCAAAGAACAAATGGTTTGCAATCCTAAGGCAAGATATAAAGTAATGATGGGATTACTATGCAATATTTTGAAATTATGATTGAACAGTGTGGCAGCGAAAAAGCCTAGATGCGTAATTGCAATAAGATAAACAACATACTTGAGGCGTTTGGTTTTTCGGCTAAGGTCAAATAGTGTAGCGTATGCCACAGCCCAAAATCCCATGCTGACACCAAAAATCCAGTTTGTAGCTATTCTGAGAGGGATACTCGAACTGGTATAAGCAAAGATACTCATCATATAGGTGAAAATTAATAGGTAACTACAAATTGATAGGATCTTCTTACGCCCAATTCTATCTGAAAGGTCACCTAGAAAGGGTGCGAAGAAAAGAAAGCTTGGTGCGAGTAATAAAAAGAATCCTTTTCGATATGGTAAGTTTCCGTTAATGGTTGAGCCGTGATTTGCTAAGAAGTGTAAGAATGTTTCGTCCATAAAAAAGCCATAAGCGATACTGCTTAGAATTAAAAGCGCAAAGGTTACGTAAATAGTTTTTGTATCTTGGTTCAAAGCTTTGGGTGTCTTTTATTTTCAGCTCTTTTTGAAGCTTAGCATAAAAATTTTGTTGGAAGGGAATATCTTAGAAGATGGGCTTGAAAATAGGTAAGGTCAAAATATGATAATCTTGAGGGTTTAACGAGTTTTGAAGGGACTCAAAATAGGATTAAAGAACTAGTGATCTATCCACTTTAATTAGATGGAATTATACACAAATATTGTGAAAACTTTAAATTGATAGGTTGCTGATATATTTAAGACACACTTCTGACACATCTCCTCTATATCTTGGTGCTCAAGTTTGAAACATCCAAATATAAAGAGATATAAACTTCTAAATTTAAGAAGTCATATAGAGCTGATTATTTAGGCAAACCTCTGACTTAAAAGAGTAATTTTTACGTGTTAAGACAAATAAAATGATAACTAAAAAAGGAAAATAAAATGAAAAAAATATTAATTTCAACACTATGTATACTACCATTTACTTGCTTTGCAGGAACAGCACCTCTGTGTCCATCCGCTACAACAGTTAAAGCTTTTAATCTGACCCAAGTTCACAAAATTTCGAAGGGCTTCTATGCAGTGCAATCAGATGAAAATTTGGAAAATATAGTTGCCGTTAGCGTGAAAGCCAACACTAAAGCTTCCGCAATACTGGACGCACAAAAGATGGTTGAAATAATCACAGTCGCTAATAATACATACGGTACAAAAGGACCTGATGGTTATTATGGTTGTACATATAAACCATATTCTAATAATCTACAGCATCAAGCTGTAATTTATATATGGAATAAAAAATAGGTTCTAAAATTTGAATATATGAGCCTAGGGTTTTGGCAAGTTTAATAGTTTCATTAGATGATTTCTTGCCCGAAACTAGATTTACTCCAGCATGGATGGCAATTTTTTGATTATAATATTTGAGAAAGAGAGCAGGGAAAACTAGCTACCGCAACTTAATTTTTCTTAACCAGCCTTTAAAACTTGGTGCGGTTGAGATGGGTAAGGTTTATTTACTTCCCTTCATGCTTATCATAAGCAGCGACGACTTTTTGAACCAGTGGGTGACGAACGACATCAACAGTTTCAAAGAAAGTCATGCTAATGCCCTCAACGCCGGCAAGTACCTCAATCGCATCGCGAAG
>CAXBFV010000106.1:0-4983 GCA_963974985.1 uncultured Gammaproteobacteria bacterium
GTCGTCATTTCACCAATTTGAAGTTTATGGGGGGCTTTACTTTTATTGAGTGCCTGAACATCCGTATTTAAGGCATAAATCTCAACGCCCTTAATGCCTTGCTCAACCATATGGTTAATGGTATTACCGCCTGCACCACCAATACCGATGACTTTTATACTGCCATGATCATAAATCGAAGAAGTCACTAATTTAGTTTCTTTAAATGATTCGCTCATTGGTAAATATGTCCCAAAAAATAATTAAGAGTATTGTATCTATTGTAGATCAAAGTGTTTTGAAATACCGCAGCACACATCTATTTCAAAGCCTTTTTATAAATTACTTATTCCTTTTTACATTCAACAATGAGATAAATAAAAGCGCCAAATAATAAAAATGCCATGCCGTAATAAACGACCTTTTCACCAGACCCCATAATAGCCCATAGAGCATATAAACTGGCAAACACTGAAATTACAACACCTTTTCGGGTTATGCTTTTTTTAGCATTTCCAAGTACGACATTAGCAATAGCGGTATAAAAATAAGGAATAAGTGAAGCCAGTACGGCAATTAGAATAAGTAAGTTAAATTGATCCACTAAACTTGGAGACATGGTAAATAATAATAAAGCAGTGATTAATACTGCTTGTAAGATAAGACCATAAATAGGTGCTCCATGCTTATTTTGTTTTGCAAAAAGATTAGGGAAAAGTTTTGTTTCGGCCATAGATTGTGACACCACCGCCGTCATCATAATCCAGCCATTTAAAGTTCCAAGGCATGCAATAACAGCCGTTACTGCAATAACCACGCCACCCGATGAACCTATTATTTTGGAAGCTGCAAGTGCAAAAGGCGCAGTAGAATCCATTAACTCATGCGCAGGAATCATGCCCATAATAATGGTCGAACTCGCAATGTAAATAAAAGCGGCAATCAAAGTCCCAGTGATCGTTGCCAAGGGCACCATTTTTGTAGGATTCTTAACTTTACTCGCCATCACCGCAGCGGACTCCAAACCAATAAAGGCCCAAAATGTAAGTGCCGCTGCACCACTAAAAGCATCCAAATCATTATGCGCGGTACGATTCAATATTGAAAAGTGCTCAGGATGTATATACCACCACCCTACAAGAATAATTAAAAGCAAAGGCAGTACTTTAGCAATCGTCGAAATCAGCTGCACCCATCCCATTTTGCGTGCACCAAACATATTTAAAAATGCAAGCGCCCAGATAATCAAAATGGCCGTCCAGCCTGTTGCTGTTTTATTTGCCAATACAGGAAAGAAAAATTGCAAATAACCCACCATTGCTAAAACAATCGCCGCATTGCCTACCCAGGCAGCAACCCAGTATCCAAAACCACTTTGGAAGCCCATGAATTTACCTAGGCCTTCTCTCACATAAATATAAGGACCACCATCTTGATTGGGCACTAAGCGACTCATATTACAAAAAACAAGGGCCAATAAAATAGCACCCGTTGCGGTAAATACCCAAGATAAAAGGCTAATACTTCCAAAGGCTGCAAGTCCGGAAGGTAATAGAAAGATGCCTGAGCCCACCATGTTTCCGGTAACCAGGGCTACCATCATCCAAAAACTCATATATTTTTTATTACTCATACAGCGAATACCCTTATTTACTGATTACCACCAACGGTCAATTCTGAAATTAAAAGTGAAGGCTGACCCACACCAACAGGGACACTCTGGCCTTCTTTGCCACAAACCCCTACACCAGAATCTAAAGCAAAATCATTGCCGACCATTTTAATTTTTTGCATCACTTCTAAGCCATTGCCAATCAATGTCGCACCCTTAATAGGCTTAGTTACCTTGCCTTCTTCAATCATGTAAGCTTCATCAGCAACGAAGACGAACTGACCTGAGGTAATATCAACCTGCCCGCCGTTAAAATTAACCGCATAGATCCCTTTATCAACAGACTGGATCATTTCTTCTAAAGTACTTTCCCCTGGTAGCATATAAGTATTAGTCATTCTGGGAAGTGGTAAATGTGCATATGATTCTCGACGACCATTTCCGGTGACACTCATCCCCATTAAGGAAGCATTCAACTTATCCTGAATATATTCTTTTAGGATTCCTTTTTCAATCAAAGTTGTTTTTTGACTCGGAATTCCCTCATCATCAATTGAAAGTGAACCTCTGCGATTTTGAATCGTTCCGTCATCAATAACCGTACAAAGCTCTGAAGCAACTTTCTCTCCAATTTTCCCACTAAAAGAGGAGCTTTCTTTGCGATTAAAATCCCCTTCAAGTCCATGACCAACCGCCTCATGCAATAAGACACCAGGCCAGCCTGAACCTAGAACTACAGGCATTTTTCCTGCAGGCGCTTCAATTGCTGAAAGATTTTGCACCGAACCATTTACAGCCTTTTGAATATATCCTTCAAGGATTTCCTGGGTAAAGTAACCATACCCTCCTCGAGTGCCGCCGCCAGCGCTGAATTTTTCTCGCTCATTTCCTTCTTTTAAAGTTACGCTAACATTGAATCTAACCAGTGGCCTGACATCTCCTTGATAGGTGCCATCTGTCGCGGCAACAAGAATAATGTCATACTCACCACTTAAAGATAAAGAAACCTCTTCAACTCTAGAATCAAATTGTCGTGCATAAGTATCCATTTTTTTGAGCAGATTTATTTTTTCATCATCCGTAAAATTGGTAAGAGGATTCTCATTAGAATATAAATCAGAATATTCTATTGGGTTCTCCAGTTTATCCATCAAATTTATAGGATTGCTTTTATGACCTGCAAGGACTTTTTCAATAGTATTATTTAATGAGGTTTCTGAAATACTATCTGAATAAGCAAAACTGGTTTCTTCACCGGTTATAGCTCTTACACCAATGCCTTGTTCCTCACTATAAGTACCTATTTTGATAATTTGTTCGTCCATGCCCCAAGACTCATAAACAGACTGTTGTAAAAACAATTCACCAAAATCAATCGCTTTATTTTGAAATTGATCCAGAGCTTCTAAAAGTTTTGCTTTCGATAATTGATTTGATTGAAGTAATTGCGCTTCGGCAATCTGTATATTTTTCATAAAAGGATTCCTAAAAATTAAAATACTTAAGATGTAAGGTTTGGTTTGTTATTCAAAATAAGAAGGGTCTCCGCTTCCCAATCGAATAATCTCAGGAGTGGCTCCACTTAAGTCCACTACTGTGGTTTGCTCATACACGGCATAGCCACCATCCACAATATAGTCCACTAAATTACCCAGCCGACTTGCAACATCCTCAGCTTCCATTATCGGATCTTCTTCCCCCGGCATAATTAAACTTGAACTCAATATAGGTTCACCAAGTTTTTCAGAGAGCGCAAGTGGGATTTGATGTGAAGGCACCCGTATTCCAACTGTTTTTTTCTTTTTAGTCTGCATTAATGCGGGCACATTATTCGAAGCTGGCAATATAAAAGTATAACTTCCAGGCGTGCATTTTTTTAATATTCGATAAGCAGGATTATCTACTTTTGCATAAAAGGCAATTTCTGATAAATCCCGACAAATTAATGAAAAGTCGTGCTTATCATCAAGATCACGAATTTTTTTAATTCTTTTAAGGGGTTCTTTCATCCCCATCTTGCATCCCAAGGCGAATCCAGAGTCAGTAGGATAAGCAATTAACTTGCCCGCCTCTAAAGCCTTACATAACTTAGAAACTTTCTCATACTCGGGGTTGTAGGAGTTTAGTTCAATATATTCGCTCATTAAAAATGTATCTGCCCTAATATTTTTGACAATTTGATTATAGACTTAAACGCATTCAAAGTATTGGTATTTAGAAAACACATGAAAAAACTTTTACTGGATTTTTTCCCTATCGTTATTTTTTTTGTTGTATTTAAAATTTACGGCATTTATTACGCAACAGGCGCACTCATGATCGCTTCTGCTGTCCAAATTAGTTACCTCTATTTGCGTTATAAAAAAGTAGAAATGATGCATGTTATCACCCTTGTGCTTGTGGTGATATTTGGTGGGCTGACTATTTATTTACACGATGATCGTTTTATTCAGTGGAAGGTTTCTATTTTAAATTGGCTGTTTGCATTTATTCTTCTTGCATCACATTTCTTTATGAAAAAACCCGTTATTAGAATGCTGATGGAAAAAAACCTTGAGTTGCCTGATGTTATCTGGAAACGACTCAATATGGTTTGGGTAGTATATTTTACTATTTTGGGCGCGGTTAATATTTATGTTGCCTATAACTTTTCACTGAATGCTTGGGTGAACTTTAAAACCTTTGGCCTTTTTGGTGTGACTATCTTATTTGTCATTGGCCAAAGCTTTTATCTTTATAAGCATATGGATCATAGTAAATCAGATGATGCTTAATTCACCAACATCTTCAATAAAGCCTGTCGCACATAAAGCCCATTTTTAGCTTGATCAAAATACTTAGCCTGAGGCAAGTCGTCTACAGAGACATCTAGCTCTTCCTGTCTCGGTAAAGGGTGTAAAACACAGGCCGTTTGTTTTATGTTTTTGAGCATCTTAGAGTCTAAAATTAAAGGCTTGCGTTGAGCTTCAGCCTCTGATTCTATTCTTTCTTTTTGAATCCGTGTCATATAAATAACATCCATTTCAGAAATGATATCTCCTAAATTTGAATGCTCAGAAAAACAAATACCTTTTTCATTTAGTTCATCACATAAAATTTTTGGCATCTCTAAGCCAGCAGGCGAAACAAAATAAAATTCAATCTCTGGATAAAGCGATAAAGCTTGAACTAATGAATGAACCGTTCGACTGTATTTTAAATCCCCTGCTAATAAAACTTTCAACTGTTTTAATTTGCCTTGCGTCTCACGAATTGTAAATAGATCTAAAAGCGTTTGTGTGGGATGCTGATTGGCACCGTCTCCTGCGTTAATCACAGGGATATCCACTACGTTTTGAGCGCGCGACACAGCACCTGATTCAGGGTGCCGCATTACAATAGCATCAGCATAG
>CAXBFV010000107.1:0-4941 GCA_963974985.1 uncultured Gammaproteobacteria bacterium
GTATCCACGCTTTATCGAAAAAGTAGTTAAAGTGAATATGGATCAAGTCAACACGATTAAAATAGACAAAGAGATGCTGACCTCAAAAGAAAATATTGTCCATGTTTCTTTTACGGTTCAATACCATGTGGGGAATATTGAAAAATATCTCTTTAATGTGGTGGATCCTGTTCAAACTTTATCTCAGGCTTTAGATAGTTCTGTGCGTCAATCTATTGGGCAGAACCAATTGGATCAAATCTTAACGGTTGGGCGAACCAAAATTACTGAAGAAGTGAGAGCAGAGCTTGGAATGCTTTTGAAATCCTATAAAGCGGGTATTGCAATCAATGAAGTGGTGATGCAACCAGCGCAGGCCCCTGATGCAGTAAAAAGTGCATTTGATGATGTAATTAAAGCACGGGAAGATCGTGAGAAGATGCAGAACGTTGCTGAAGGGTATGCTAATAGAGTGGTGCCTGTGGCAGAGGGCCAGGCGCAACGTATCTTAGATGAAGCGGGTGCATATAAACAGCAGGTTGAATTACAGGCAAGTGCTCAAGTTGCAAGGTTTGATGCATTGTTGCCGGTTTATAAAGAGAATCCAGTTATTGTAAGATCGCAACTTTACTTTGATACAATGCAGTCTGTGTTGCAAGATAGTAAAGTCTTTATTGTTGATGGTGACGGTCAAAATAATTTATTTTATTGGCCTGAAAGCCAAGGCGCTTCAAAAAGCATGGCTAAGATGTTGATGAAGTCAGCTTCTAATCAGCAGGATATTACATTAAAAGATAACAATGGCAGTAAACAAAAAATGACGACAGCATCAAATAATAAAATGACTAAGGCGCAGTATATGCGTTGGTTGGAGGCAAACAATGAATAAGTTATTTGGTGGCATAGTGCTGGTTATTATTATTTTATATATTGCAGCAGCAGGTGTATTCACGGTTAATCAATCCTCGTCAGCAATTATTTTAAAGCTGGGGAAAATTGAAAAAAATGCTTCAGGAGAAGCAAAGACTTTTGGGCCAGGATTGCATTTTAAGATGCCTTTTGTAGAGAACAAAAAGATGTATTGATTGATGCTTTTATACAATGGCGAATTACGAATATGTCTCAGTTTTACCGAAGTACTACTGGTAATGTTGAGCGCGCAAGTAATCTAATTACACAGTATGTTGAAGGCGCAATGCGTGCTGAAGTAGGGAAAAGAACAATTCAGCAATTGATTAATAATGAGCGTGATGCTTTTAAACGTACGATAATGACGGACGTGACACCTCAGGCTAAAACGTTAGGTATTGATATTGTTGATGTGCGAATCAAACAAATTGATTTGCCGAGTACGGTAACTGAATCCATTTATCAGAGAATGAGTTCTGATCGTGATAAAGAAGCTTCTAAGATTAGAGCGGAAGGGAACCAGGCAGCTGAAAAAATCCAAGCGACTGCTGATGCAAGTGTGACGGTTTTGCTTGCGAAAGCTAAAAGTAAAGCTAAGAAAATTAGAGCTGAAGGGGACGGTGCTGCAGCTCGAACTTTTACGGATGCTTACTCTAAAGATCCTAAGTTTTATCAATTTCTTCGCAGTATGACCGCTTATCAGGATAGTTTTACGGGTAAGAATGATGTTCTTATTTTAAAACCAGAGGGTGAATTCTTTAAATACTTTAATCCTTCTATTTCTGAAAGCGCTATATAAGTAACATGTTTTTTCATGTTTTGCTTTTAGCGTTTGGGATTTTACTTATTGTCGAGGGTGTTTTGCCTGCAATAAGCCCTTCTAAATATAAAGAATATTTAAAGAAAATTATTGAACTTCCTGATGAGTCATTGCAAAAATTTGGCTTTGTCTTAATTCTTATTGGGTTATTTATAATTTTTATTGTGTAACGAGTATTAAATTAAGAGGGCAACGACAATGCAATTATATCATTCAGACTATCGTTCGCAGATACCTTTATTGTCTAAGATTACAGATGCTTGGCTTGGTGATGAGAGAGTTTGTGTTAAAGCTTTGGCGGATACGCTCGATTTGACGCCTGAGCAAAATCGCAATATTGGCTTTATTGCAAGTGGTCTTGTGGCTGATGTTCGAAAAGAGCGTCTAAGTAAAAGTGGGCTGGATGCATTCATGGTGCAATATGATTTGTCGAGTGATGAGGGTGTTGTGTTGATGTGTTTGGCGGAAGCCTTCTTGCGTGTGCCGGATAAGTATACAGCAGACAAGTTGATCAGAGATAAGTTATCTGCTGCGAATTGGGAGTTGCATCTGGGAACAAGTGAATCATTGTTTGTTAATTCTGCCACTTGGGCTTTGATGTTGACAGGTAAAATTATTAATCCAAAAGAAAAAAATTCAACACACTTTTCTAGTGTTATGCGTGGGTTTCTTAAAAATAGAAGTATGCCGGTAATTCGTCGGTCAGCGCTACAGGCAATGAAAATTCTGGGCAAACAGTATGTCATGGGTGAAACAATTAATGCTGCGCTTAAGCGTGCTCGAGGTTTGGAGAAGAAAGGGTATAGTTATTCTTATGATATGCTTGGTGAAGCAGCCTCAACAATGGGCGACGCTGATTTTTACTTTAAGTCGTACTATGATGCGATCATATCTATAGGTAAAGCAGCTAAAACCACAAGTGAACGTACAAACCCAGGGATTTCTGTAAAGCTTTCTGCATTGCATCCTCGCTATGAAGTTTCGCAAACAGATCGAGTTCATGATGAGATGTATCCAAGGCTTTTGGAGTTGATGGAGTTGGCGTGTGAAAATCGTATTGGGTTAAATATTGATGCAGAAGAAACTGAGCGTTTAGAATTGTCGCTAGAGTTGATCGAGCGATTGGCAAATGAGCCCTCATTGGAAGGCTGGCACGGCATTGGAGTTGTAGTTCAAGCATATCAGAAGAGAGCTCCTTTTGTATTGGATTACTTGATTAACCTTGCTGAGTCGGCTAAAACGCGCTTTATGGTTCGTTTGGTTAAAGGTGCTTATTGGGATTCTGAGATTAAGCATTCTCAAGAAGAGGGGCATGAGAATTATCCCGTTTATACGCGTAAGTGTTATACGGATGTTGCTTATAATGCATGCGTGAAGAAAATTTTTGACCATACGGCATATATTTATCCGCAGTTTGCTACGCACAATGCTTTGACAGTTGCAACGGTTATGGAGTTGGCAGGTAATTATACTGATTATGAGTTTCAATGTCTTCATGGGATGGGAGATGCCTTATATGATCATATCGTAGGGAAAGATCATTTTGGTATCCCTTGTCGAATATATGCACCTGTGGGCACATATGACTGTTTGTTGCCTTATCTTGTTCGGAGGTTGCTTGAGAATGGGGCAAATAGTTCATTTGTAAATCGTATTGTTGATGAACATATTCCTATTGAGGAATTAATTATTGATCCGCTCGAGAAAGCAAAAGAGTTGGATTTTGAGCCTCACCCTGAAATAAAACTTCCTAGAGATATACTTGGAGAAACACACATGAATTCTAAAGGTTATAATATAAATGATGTACATGAATTGAGAGATCTTGAAAAGGCAATGACTGAGGCATTAACTCATCAGTATGATGCTCATCCACTCATTGTGGGAAATATCTCAAGTCAGTTAATTAAAACTCCAGTTGTTAATCCTGCTAATGTTGGTGAGCAAGTTGGTACCGTGATTGAAGCAGATGCTGAAGCGGTTGAGGTTGCTATGCGAAATGCTCAAAATGCTTTTGAGAAATGGAGTAACACAGATGTTAAAGAACGTGCAAATTGTTTGCTTAAAATGGCAAATCTTCTTGAAGAAAATATGCCAAAATTTATGGCTATTGCTATTGCGGAAGCTGGTAAAACTCTTTCTAATACAATTGCTGAGGTTAGAGAAGCAATTGACTTTTGCCGTTATTATGCAGAGCGAGCAATGAAAGATTTTGAGCCGCAAATATTGCCTGGACCTACTGGTGAAATGAATCGTCTAACTCTGGGTGGTAGAGGGGGGATTGTCTGTATTAGTCCTTGGAATTTTCCATTAGCTATTTTTATTGGGCAGGTTGTTGCTGCTTTAGTTGCGGGGAATACGGTTGTTGCTAAACCCGCTGAACAAACGCCTCTTATTGCTTTTGAGGCGACAAAGCTGCTATATGAAGCTGGCGTTCCTGAAGATGTAGTTCAATTTCTTCCTGGTAACGGAGAGGTTGTGGGTGCGGGCTTGGTTCAGCATCCTTATACTGCCGGCGTTATCTTTACTGGCTCTACGGAGGTTGCTTATATTATTCAAAAAACGTTGGTTGATAAAAGAGGTCCGATCGTTCCGCTGGTTGCTGAGACAGGTGGTCAAAACGTTATGGTTGTCGACTCTTCTGCGTTAAGTGAGCAGGTTGTTAGGGATGTTATTCTGTCTGCTTTTGATAGTGCTGGTCAGCGATGTTCAGCATTGCGTGTCCTTTATTTGCAGGAAGAAATTGCAGACAGCACACTGGAAATGCTTGAAGGGGCAATGAAAGAATTGAGAATAGGGGATCCAAGAAAAATTCAAATTGATATTGGCCCTGTTATAGATAATGAAGCACAACAAAATTTGTTGAGTCATATTGGTAAAATGAAAGACTTAGCAAAGCTTCGTTATCAGACTGAGGAAAATGAAGAGACTCAAAAGGGCACATTTGTGCCACCTACAATTTTTGAAATTGATAAGCTTTCAGATCTTGAGCGAGAAGTATTTGGCCCAATACTTCATGTTGTTCGTTTTAAAGGTCAAGAAATGGATAAAGTGGTAGAGGACATTAATGGCACTGGGTATGGTTTGACTTTTGGTGTTCACAGTCGAATTCAAGAAACGATAGACTTTTTTGTGAAACGCATTAAAGCTGGGAATATTTATGTTAACCGTAACATTGTGGGTGCGGTGGTTGGTGTTCAGCCCTTTGGTGGTCAAGGTCTTTCTGGAACAGG
>CAXBFV010000108.1:0-4929 GCA_963974985.1 uncultured Gammaproteobacteria bacterium
CACAAACAGTTGAAATTAAAAAGTCTAGGGAAAAAGCAGCAAGTGCTTTTTATAAAGGTAATCAGCCTATCCCCAAAAAACTACAAGATTTCTTAGGGTTTATCAATAAGTATAAATCTGGGGAAGAAACAATGACGATAGAAGCAGTCCGTAAGAATGCGGCATCATTAAACTACTACGCCGAGACGCCGGTTGAGATTAAAAGCGTTAAAGATTTTTCTATTAAAGTAAATAATCGAGATATTCACCTAAGACTTTATCATCCTAATCCAAGCCAAAAGTTGCCTCTTTTGCTCTATACGCATGGCGGTGGTTTTGTTTCAGGGACATTAGATGCTTTTGATGCCCCTTGTCGAGCAATAGCTGAAGCTTGTCGGCGTGTGGTGGTTGCAGTGGATTATCGTTTGGCCCCTGAGAATCCTTTCCCAATGGGGTTAGAGGATGCTTATGATGCAATGGTTTGGGTTTATCAAAATGCAAAAGACTTAAAAGCGACGGCTGATAATTTTGCCATTATGGGAGATAGTTCTGGTGCAAACTATACCGCACTTGCTGCTTTGAAGGCAGTAAAAGAAAATAAGATTAAACTAAGTGCTCAAGTTCTATTATACCCAACGGTAGACTTTAGTCATGATTATGAGTCGATGCAGTTATTTTCTCAGGGTTATTTGTTAGATGCTGAAAAAGTAAACTGGTATCGCGCTCAATTTTTACCTGCAGATCTTGATTTTAAAGATCCGAGTGTTTCACCATTGTTCTCGAAGGATTTAGCGAAGCTGCCTAATACTTTAATTATGACCGCAGGCTATGACCCTTTAAGAGATGAGGGGATTGCTTATGCTGAAGCATTAGATAGTAAAGGCGTTAAGGTTAGTCATTATCATTTTGATAACATGATTCATGGGTTTTTAAACTTTGGGAAACTAGCATCCAATGAAATTCATGTGTTATATGAGAGAGTGGCTGGATTTTTGAAATAATGCTGGTCTATTATTAAACCCGTTAATTGTTTATTTTGGAGATAAAATATGTCAGTAGAGCAAGAATATCAGGCCGTCTTAAAAAGAATTGAAGATGCAGAAATGGAATATCGCCCATCGCAACAAGATAAACTTAAAATGTATGCTTGGTTTAAGCAGATTAATGAAGGTGATGTCTCTGGAGAAAAGCCAGGCATGGCAAATTTTGTCGGGCGTGCTAAGTATATGGCTTGGGAGCGTTGTAAAGGATTGAGTCAAGAAGAGGCGATGCAGGCTTACATCGATTTTTTTAAGGACAAGGTTTAAAAGTCTATAAAAGGTGAAGCGGTTTCAACGAGGGATAACCTTAATTGAGGCATTAATATCCTTGGTTATTTTGGTCATGGGTATTTCAACGGTTTTAATTGTCGTCTTGAAGTCCTCTCATACTGCACGTGAATTGCAAAATAAGTCTGATGCTGAGCAAGTTGCCAGTAATATTGTTGAAGGCTATTGGGCAAAAGGTTCAATCGTACTCCCTCAAAAATTTAACAGTAAATATGCACTTTCTGTTTCAGAAGCAAATAACTGTAAAACAATTACCGTGACTTCAAAAACAGATGATTTGATTCAAATTAAAAGAAGAGTGACAGATCAATGTTTGCTCAAAAGCAAGTATGAATAAAATAATGCATAGTCTTGGCTGTCCAAATAAAACAAAAGGATTTTCATTAGTTGAATTGATGGTTGGGCTTGTTATCGGGGCCTTTATCTTGATTGGGGGGTTTAAAGTTTATAGTAATGTCGCCGGTTTTTTTGTTCTTCAATTAGAAAACCTTGAGCGGGTGCAGCAACAAAAAAATGTGACCGCCGTTATTAAAAACAGCATTGATCATGCTGGGTATCTTGCCTGCATTGCACCACAAGAATGGATGGACTTGAAATTCTCAGGACGACCGGTTGAAAATTTAGTGAATACTCCAGTGTCAGGGCTTCAAGCGGACTCTAAAGCAATTAAAGCAAGAGGGTTGCAAAAATACGGAAGCGGGAAAATTGCGCCTGACTCTGATGTTTTGATTATTCATGGTGGTAAGTTAAATAGCCATGAGCTTGAAAGAGCATATCCAATTGGTTCAGAATATCTTTCTGTTCCTGTTAATTGGTTGGTTAAGAAAAATGACTACCTGCTTGCTTCAGATTGTTTATCTTTTTATTTGATTGAAGTTGAAAAAGTTAAGAAATTTAAAAACTCACAGTTGGTGTATTTTAAACAGCCACTTTCCTTTGTGTTGACTAAGGGAATGTTATTGTCTGTTTGGCAAAATAGAGCTTATTATGTGGGTGAAACGACGCGCAAGCATAAAGGCGAGAAGATTAGGGCGCTTTATTTTCAAGATACACAAAGACGAAGGCATGAGCTTGTGGAAAATATCACGGGATTTACTCTGAAGTATGGTGTCATTAATCGCGAACAAAAAAGTTATGATTATAAATCTGCAGATCAAGTTACAAATTGGCATCAGGTATCAATGGTGAGGATGCAGGCGCAGTTTTTGGAAAAAGCAGCGGGAGAGCCCGTTGATTTCTTAATTGAAGGCAACTTACAGTGAGTCCTTTTGTATTTGAAGGAAAAAATAAAGGCTTGGCGCTTGTAGGTACGCTGATGATTTTAGCAGGGCTTGCTGTTTTGGTGACAGCGCTTATTACGGTTACCATTTATGTGACAAAAACCTCAGATGCTTTAAGTCGACATGCTGCATTAAAACAAGCGGCTTATTCAGCAATGAATGCGAATGAACAGAGATTACTCCTCAGTCCTGGGCAAGGTATGTTGGCAAACTCAGCTTGTGCCTTAGGAATGTGTGAAGGCGATAAATTTAATTGGCATGATATGGCAAAGATATCTGGTTCTGGAGTGCCTGTATTACGTTATGCTTCTATTTTCCATCGAGCGTTACCTGTGAGCATGGGGCTTTTTGAGAGTGAGGGTGTTGATGTGTATTCTTTATATGCGCAGGCTGCGTATGACTTTAAAAGCAAAGGTGTTTTATATGAAGAGAGTTATTGGATGCCTTTTGGGTTGCGCAAATCAAGTTGGTTGTTGCATAAAAAATTTCTAGATGTAAGCGCCCCGCATATTCCTTTGTATAACCCCTTGGTGGTTGAATCAGAAGAAAAAATAGCATGGCATGATTTATTTAAGACGTTGAATGAAAAAATAAGATCAAAGCAAAGTACAGTTTTAAATTTAAGTGGTGAGGCGGGTAAACAGTCTCTAAAGCTGTGGCGAAATGATGAATATTTGAGATCAATAGATACAAGTGCTTTATGTCAGGAGTATTGCAACTCGAATGAAGGGTGGTGGGTGAATGAGCATCAGCTTTCATGGCTGTATTTATTGTCATCTCAAAATAAAATTTGGTTGTGGAATCTGGACCCTTTAAATGTGAGCTTGATAGGCGCGCATAATATTGAAATACAGGTGGATGGAAAGTTATTATCAAAACCTGAAATACTTCGAAGTCAGGAAAAGACTTATCTTGTCGGCGTGGTTGGCAATAAGAAAGAGGGCATTGCTTTGCATGTTTGGGATGTTGAAAATGGAGACTTATTACGCACGATAAAACTTAATACGAAGACAAAGGGAAAAGTAAAAATTTTGAATCAGGCGCTCGTTGTTGTGATAGATGAAAGTAGTAACTTAAAAGCAGGTCAGATTTTAGTGTTATTGGGAGATGAGCTGCATTCTATTCAAGTGTCAGAAAAATTTTATCCTTATTGGAGCATAGAGGAAGATAAGTCTCTGCAGTTGCTAGATATAAAGATACCTGAGACGATGCGGGTAATTAAACAAAATAATGCAGGAGATGCTTTTTTATTATTTAAAGGAAAAGATAACGTTACGGTTTATTCTTATGCTTTTAAGTCTTTAGAATCACAAAAAATAAAACCATTGTGGGTGCGAAATTTTGATGCTGAGGTCGTAAAAACCCAGCTGCAGTTAGGGGTGTTGTGGGTGCTTGATGATAAGCTAAATTTGCAAGCACTTGAATTAAAGTCTGGGAATGTTCTGGCGACCTTAAAGCTTGAAGATAAACAAACATCATTTGATGTATTTGTTGACCTTTATCGAAAGAGAGCTTTTATCAAAGCTCTAAACCAGAAAATAGAGATGCCTGAAGCATTACCACGTAATTTTTTGAGGACCTCTTTTCGGCAGTATGATGGAGTATTGAAATAATGAAACGGTATGCCGTCCAAGTGGAGTATTTAGGGTGTAATTATTCAGGATGGCAAAGGCAGTTGGAGCTTGAAACTGTGCAGGGTAAAGTTGAGTTTGCATTCTCTAAAGTAGCGGATCACCCCGTGGAAGTTCAGTGTGCGGGAAGAACAGATTCTGGGGTGCATGCGACAAGACAGATTATTCATTTTGATTCGGGCAGTGAAAGAGATCTTAAAAGTTGGTTATTTGGGGTGAATTCAAATTTGCCTAAAGACATTCGGATTTTATGGGTGCAAGAAGTTGAAGATTCATTTCATGCAAGATTTTCGGCCTTATCTCGCACCTATCGATATATTATTTACCCAAGAGATGTTTCTTCTGGAGTCTTGGGAAAAAGAGTGACTTGGGTTAGATCTAGCTTAGATGTTGAAGCGATGCATGAAGCGGCGCAATATTTATTGGGTGAGCAAGACTTCACTAGTTTTAGGGCGGCAAACTGTCAATCAAGTACCCCCATGAGGAATGTGATGCGCTCGAGTGTTTTCAGGCATGGTAAGTTCATCGTCTTTGAAATAGAGGGAAGTGCTTTTTTATATCATATGGTGCGCAATATAGTGGGGACGTTGTTTAAAGTTGGCTTAGGGGATTCTGAACCTCTTTGGGTGAAGGATTTGCTGGCATTAAAAGACCGTAAACAGGCGAGTCCGACGGCGCCCGCTGATGGGCTTTATTTGGTGGATGTGCGTT
>CAXBFV010000109.1:0-4889 GCA_963974985.1 uncultured Gammaproteobacteria bacterium
GATGGTATAACCAAACCCAGATCACTGGGATTAAAATAATAATCGCATCTGCAATAATCATTAAAAGCACATACCAGCCTATTGATTTAATGCCTGTAAAGCCAGGCGGGAAAAGCCCGGCGATAAATCCTAAGCCACATGCAAAAATGGCCATGATAGACAATAAAACTAACAACCAATTTTTACCTCTTGGACCCACATGAAATAAACGCAACTGATTTGGGGACTTATACCGCAATCTAATTGCTGAAATAAAGACCATTGCCCACATTAAAATTGTAAACTGAGACGTCAATGCAATAATTAGAGCGAAGGCTGCATAAACTGAAGGCATCACTAAAAATAAGAGCGACAAAAACATTCCTACAAATAATTGGATCATCAGCATGTTAACAGGCATCCCGGCTTTATTTTGACCCTTAAAGCATTTCGGGAATAATTTTTGCTCCGCAGCCACCTGCATTCCACGCGCAGGCCCTAAAATCCAAGTACTTAAAGAAGCCAGCATCCCCAAACCAATTAAAAGCGCCACAACTGGCTTCATACTGGCGAGCCCAATACTTCCAAGCACTGCCGACACACCTTCAACCAGGCCATTTAAAACATTTACCTTATCAACGGGAATAACAATCATTAAAGCCACCGTTGTTAAAATCGTTAACAACACAATGACTACCGTTGCCAGCAACATAGAAACAGGCACTACCTTTTTAGGGTTCTCTATATTCTTCATATGGAAGGCCACAGACTGAATACCAGAGTAAGCGGCCAAAGCCTTAGTTAGTAATGCAAAAGTTGCTAATGATGCAATAGGAACAAAGTCATACATGCCATGGAAATTAAGCTTTGATTGACCTGAAACCAAATAAAATATTGCCCCACTCACTAATAACATGCCTGGCAGGATCATGCCAAAAACAGCACCTACAATATTTAGTATCACAACTTTATTCATAGGTAAAAAATTAAACAGTGTCACCAACCAAAAGACAGCCACCATAATCAGCCACAACTGAACACTATCCCCTATCACTGACTGAAATCCTACATAAGCTATTGAGGCTACAATCGCTGAAATAGACCCTGGAAAGCTAATCGTATTATTAAACCACTCTAGCCACATGGCAACCATTCCAGCCTTTTCACCTAAGCCTTCTTTCACCCATGTGAAGATACCACCATTATTTTGAGTCATCATGCTACTTAATTCAGCGCAGACTAAAGCCGACGGAATTAAAAAAAACACTGCAGAAACCAGGTAAAAAACAACACTTTGTAAACCAATTGTTGCCATGTACGCAATTGAGCTCAAGCTCACAATTGCAGTAATATTAAGCATAGTCAAAGAAAGTAACGAGAGCTTTTTATTTTCTTTCACAATAACATGCCCTAAATTTAAGACTCGAAAAAAGAGTACTGTAAAAACTAACTTATAACAATGAGGCTACACCCTCATTTGCCAACTCATCAGCCAAATCATTATACTGATCACCGCTATGCCCTTTAACCCAACCCCAAGTCACCTGATGCTTAGCATTCAATTCATCCAAGGCTTGCCATAATTCAACATTTTTCACTGGCTTTTTAGCGGCCGTCTTCCAATTATTTTTTTTCCATGAGATCAACCAACTCTCAATGCCATTCTTAACATATTTTGAATCTGTAAACATCTCCACTTCGCAAGGCTTTTTGAGAGCCTCAAGCGCTTTAATCGCGGCCATTAACTCCATTTTGTTATTTGTTGTATCTCGCTCACCACCACATATTTTTTTGACTTTTTCACCATGCATAAGTACCGCACCCCAGCCCCCCAAGCCAGGGTTTCCCTTACAAGCACCATCTGTATAAATAATCACTTTTGACAATGTTGCCATGTTAAAATTCCTTAATATTATTTTTAATTTTAGAAAAGCCCTGCGATGTTCTATTCGCTACTGCCGTATACCTTTTCCGGGCCGTATTTTTAAACACTTCTGTTGCCGTAAGCGGCATTAAAGGAATTGTTCTTTTTTGATACATGGCAATAAAAGAAATGGCTATCCCTGGGAATAAAAATGATACGCAATCAAACCAAAAACTTTTCTTATCACTAAAGTGCTTTACAGCTTCACGCTCAAAGTTATGCTCTAATATCGCCCGATCTAAATAATGATATGGATAATGGTGCGCCTTTTTGCGAAAAGACTTCATCATTTTAAAGCCTGAAAAAGATAAGTGATGATCCATTAGAAGCAATACCCCGTCTTCAGATAAACACTCATAAGTCTGTAATATAGTTTGTGGTAATTTATCTATAAAAGGTAAGGCGTGAATCAATATAATAATATCAAAAGTATGTGTCTTGAAGGGCCATAACGAGGGAGAAAATTGTGCGCCTATTTTTTTAGATCCTTCTACAAAACCAGACATATAAAAAACATGGTTAAACTGTTTAGGTAAAACAAAACAACTCTCTTCATCAGCACCAATTACCAATACCGAAGATCCAGCCTTATTGGCCAAAAATTCTGCACAAGCAGAATACTCAAGGTTTCGAAAATGACTAGACGTAGTCGCACTCATTCCTACGACTAAACGTACAAAATGCCTGACATTCTTTCGAAATAGTCAGGACAAGTTTTCTTTACACACTCAGCACCATCAATGACAACACCTGACACTTTTAAGCCCATCAAAGATAGGGACATTGCAATACGATGGTCATTATAAGCCAACACCTCTGCCCCCTGCATACGTTCAATTGGAAAAATCTTTAGACTGTCTTCTAATTCCTCTACCTTAACTCCAAAACGCTTCAATCCATCAACCATTGCAGAAACTCTGTCTGATTCTTGCAAACGTGTATGAGACAAACCTTCAATTAAAGTTTCCCCTTCAGCAAAACATGCCACCACAGCGACTGTCATAAATGTATCTGAGAAATTTCGCATATTAACCGTGACGCCTTTTAAACAAGCCGCACCGATTACACGAATACCTTCTGCTTCATATCTAATACAACAGCCCATAGCTTCCAAAACTTCAAGAAAACGAATATCTCCCTGTTCTGAAACCAACGTCGTATGCTTCACACAAACAGAACCATTTGTAATTGCGGCCAATGCCCAAAAATAAGACGCTGTTGAAACATCCGGCTCAACCGTATAAACATGACCTTGATAATGCAAACCTGATTTAATTTGATAACCACTTTTTATGACTTCAACATCCACGCCAAAAACTTTCATCATTGATGCGGTCATTTCCACATAAGGCTGACGATGATCAGTTTCAGAAATCAATACAAAATCTTTTTCTGCAAAAATAGAGGCCAATAAAAGCCCTGAAAAGAATTGACTGCTTTTTTTACCACAAACGGTTTCTTCCCCTCCCTTCAAACCTTTTGGCTTTAAAGTAAAAGGCATATACCCAGCTTTACCATGATAATCAATTTCACAGCCCTGAGACTCGAGCACTTCCATTAATTCAGCAAGTGGTCGCTCCATCATTCTTTCTGAGGCACTAAAATAAAAATCCCCTGACTTTTGCGCAGCACATAATGGAATTAGAAAGCGCGTTAGGGTTCCGGCTTCTCGGGTAAAAATTTTAGCTTCTTTATTCGGAAAAACACCATTACAACCATAGACAACAACTTGTCTATTTTGTTGGTTAACTTCCAACCCTACACCTAAGATCTTAAGTGCTTCAATGCAAGCTTCAACATCGTCACTAAACAGCATATTATTTAAAGTTGTCGTGCCTTTCGCCATTGCCGCAATTAAAAGTGCACGATTACACATACTTTTAGAACCCGGCAGGGTTACTTCAGCGTTTACTTTATGTGTAACAGGAACTAAGGACTTTTTCATACTTTATATCCTTAAAATAGATTGAGGCTCTACAAAAAACACCTCAAAATCAGACTTTAAACCAGTCTTAAACCACCCTTTTCATCACCATCATTAGATTCATTTGAGGCACTTGGGTTGATGTCTTCATCATTATCACCCTCATTGACCATCAAACCAAACCCATGATCACGTGCATAAATCCCTTGGCCTGTTTCTTTTGAGTACATGCCAGTAATTGCTTCAATAGGTATAAATATTTGCATGGCTTCGCCATCAAAACTAGCCTGGAAAGATAAAAATTCATCTGTGCACTGGTAGTCAATAATTGCATCTGGCGCCATATTTAAAACAATTTTGCCATCATCTTCGACAAAATCCCAAGGCACTTCAACATTTTCATATTCTGTATCAACTAATACATAAGGCGTAAAACCATGATCAACCAACCATTCATGTGTTGAATCGACTAAATATGCTCTTAACATTGCCATGGTTATATCTCCTTACGTGGTTTTAAACTTCTTCAAAAATACCTATGCTTTCTTTAAATGCTGTCCGCTCAAATAAACGCTCAGCATAATCCATAATTGGCTTTGCTCTTGCAGGCAAAACTATACCTAGTTCAGGCAAACGATGCAAAATCACAGACATTGAGCAATCAACAATAGAATACTCATTACTCATAAAGTAATCATATCGTGTAAAGACCGGCACCATTGCTAACAACGCTTTAATAAGCTCAACTTTTGCTGCGTACTTCTCTTTATCCGTACCCTTAGATGCTTTAATCAATAAAGGCATCCATTCGTCATCTACACGTTTATTTAACAAACGTGTTTTTGCTCTTTCAACAGGGAATACTGATAATAAAGGCGGATGAGGGAAACGCTCTTCAATGTATTCAAAAATAATTTCTGACTCATATACGATTAAGTCTCGACCCATTAAGGTTGGTACTTGACCATACGGGTTCAACTCAAACAATTCTTCAGGTTTATTATCTAAATCAATGTTTAGCACTTCAGAAACAATTCCTTTTTCTGCCAAAATGATTTTCAC
>CAXBFV010000110.1:0-4878 GCA_963974985.1 uncultured Gammaproteobacteria bacterium
ACAGCCTGTATCACGAAGGTTGATTAAATCTGCTTCGGTAAAGCTTTGATAATGCCCTTTAAGGTGTTCAGGAAACTCAATATATTCGATTTCACCACGATTAAACCAATTAATAAGTGCTCGAGCTATATCGTTAAAGGGTTGGCTTTTTCCTGTGCCTAGATTAAAGATTCCAGATTGCTCTGGATGTTGGAAAAACCAAAGATTTGTTTTGGCAACATCTTCAACATAAATAAAGTCACGGCGTTGCTCACCTGCTTTAAAACCATCATAAGGGCCAAAAAGTTTGATTACGTCTCCTTCGCGCATTTGTTTAAATTGATGGAAAGCAACACTGGCCATGCTGCCTTTATGTTGTTCACGTGGACCGTAAACATTGAAGTATTTAAATCCAACAATTTGGCTTGTAGCATGAGGGAGCATGCCTCGAACATATTCATCAAATTGAAATTTTGAATAGCCATAAACATTAGCGGGCTTTTCATATTGACGCTCTTCTACAAAGGTTTCGCTATGACCATAAGTCGCGGCACTAGAGGCGTATAAAAATGGGATTTCATTTCCCATACAGAAGTGAAGCAGGTGCTTAGAGTACTCATAGTTATTTTCCATCATGTACTTGCCATCCCATTCTGTGGTGGCAGAGCAAGCGCCTTCATGGAATATGGCATCAATATCATTGGGATCAATCTCACCCATCATAATATCATCTAGAAACTGATCTCGATCTTGATAGTCAAAAATATCGCAATCGACGAGATTGAAAAACTTAGTACCATCTTTCATATGGTCAACGACCAAAATATCATTGCGACCCATTTCATTAAGTTGTTTAACGATATTACTACCGATAAATCCGGCACCACCTGTAACTACGATCATTTTAAGAATCCTTTTTATAATATATTAAATTTGAAAATCTCAATTCCAGTCTGTGCAGGAATGGCAATGAATTATGCTTTTGATTTTTTACCAACTTTACTTTCAGTGCCAGCTACTAAGCGTTGGATATTATCTTTATGCCTAATCACAACCAATAAAGCCATCACGATAAAGACATAACAAATATTATTCCCCGCATAGAAATAAACAAAAATGGGTGCCGCAATTGTCGCAATAATTGAGGAAAGTGAAGAGTAGCGTGTAAGCAATGCAACAAGAAGCCAAATGACGGCAAAGAAAATACCCAGAATCCAATAGTAACCAAACATGACACCAATCAATGTTGCTACACCTTTCCCGCCTTTGAAACCAAAAAATATCGGGTAAATATGACCAATGATTGCAGCAAGCGCCACGAGTGCTACAACCAACGAGCTGTAGTCTAATAAGTGTGCAAGTAAAACAGGAATAAGGCCTTTTAATAAATCGCCCGCAAGGGTTAAGAATGCAGGAATTTTCCCACCTAATCGAAGTACATTTGTGGCACCTGGGTTTCCTGAGCCAATGCTTCGTGGTGAGGGAAGTTTAAATAGTTTACAGACAAGAATAGCGCTATTAAATGAGCCAAATAGATAGCCAATTAGAAGGGCTGTGAGATTTAAATAAAGCATAAAACTCCTAAAAAAAATATGGATTTTAAAATCTGCCTAAGTATAGAAGTTTTTTAAAAAATTTACCATGGATCAATTACACCGCATTTAATACGGTATTTCTACACCTGTTGTTCTCTGTAACATTAACAAATCAAATTGGGCAAAAATAATATAGTTTTTTTATCAGTCACTTTTAGTCATTTAATATTTCAGGAGATTAGCTCAATGAAGTGCTAGGCTTGAAGTGTTGAAAAATAAAAGTAATATTTGTAATATTATAGCGTAAAAGGAGAAGTGAAAATGAAAAAGAAACAGGCAGTTATAGTTTGGGCGGCAGCGGTTTGTAATTTAAGTTTTGCAGCGGAAACCTTTGATCCTAAGAAAATTTATACAGGTGGTGAGCAAGTAGAGTTTAATGGCCAAGTTTATGAGGCCAAGTGGTGGACGCAAGGGAATTTACCAGAAGGAAATAATGCATGGGGTGTCCAAGTAGCGGATGGTATTTGGGATTCATCTGTTGCCTATCAAGAGGGAGATGAAGTTACCATAGAAGGCGTCACTTATCGCGCTAAGTGGTGGACACAAGGTGATAATCCAACGGAAGGCCGTGCCGTATGGGCACTAGAGAGCATTGGTAACGGTTGGCTAGTTTCTCAAGCCTATCTTGCTGGCGATCAAGTGGAATTAAATGGTGTAACCTATCAGGCCAAGTGGTGGACACGAGGTGACAACCCTGAATCTGGCACAGAGGTATGGGAAGTGGTAAGCGGTGTTCCAACACCAGTTCCAACACCAGTTCCAACACCAGTTCCAACACCAGTTCCAACACAAGTTCCAACACCAGCGCCGCCGGTTGTAGAGAACGGCATCGCTTATTTTTCTGCTTACGGTTTGCCTGAAGGCTTAAAAGTACGTGTAAACTTTATTTTAGAGGGCGTTACTGCAAGTTCAGCTGAGGTTGTAAGGGGGCAAAATAGAATTATTTTGCCCCTGGGAAGCTATGAAGTATTTGAAGTCGTAACGCAAGACAGTGAAGGGCATCGTTATCGATTAAAATCAGAGGATCATGGTCAGCAAATAGTGGTCACAGCAAGTCCTTCAAATTACGTATTAAGCTTTGAAAAAATTGTAGTATCAGATGTGAAGCGAGTAGGCGCATATTTTGCCGAGTGGGGTATTTATGGTCGTAATTATCAAGTTACCGATATCCCTGCTGAAAAAGTAGATGATATTTATTACGCCTTTTTGGGGTTAAAGTCTTCAGGTGAAATTGAGTTCTTAGACACGTATGCTGATTTTGAAAAACGTTTTGAAGCAAAGACGGTTAAATGGGGTGAGGCGGAAGTCACATTCCCACAAGATAAATGGTACTACCCGCCAGGGGAAACCCCGCCGACATATTTCGGTAACTTCCAGCGACTAAACAAACTGAAAACCTTAGCAGCTGAGCATTTAAATAAAGAAATTAATTTATTCTTATCTATCGGGTGGACTAAATCTGATAATTTTCCGATTATGGCCGCAGATCCTGCTAAGCGTAAGATTTTTATTAAGTCTGCGATTGAAGCAATGACTAAATATGGATTCAATGGTATTGATTTAGATTGGGAATATCCTGTGATGGGACCTCAATTTAAATATACTGAAAATAGGCCTCAGGAAGCAGATGACTTCTTAAGCCTAATATCTGAGTTAAGAGATGCTTTGACTGAAACAAGCTTAGTAACCGGTCAAACTTACCACTTAACTGCGGCAGTTTATGCGGGTACCCAGAAAATGGCGCTTTTGGATTATTCAGAAGTTCATAAGCATTTGGATTGGATTAACCTAATGTCCTATGATTATGATGGTGCATTTGATGATGATACGGGACATCAGTCACCCCTTTATGATCATCAGCATTATGGAGACCCTGATTTTGCTGAAAGTGAAGGAAAATGGAATACCAATGCTGCAGTGCAATATCTATTAAGTGTGGGTGTCCCATCGCATAAAATTATTGTAGGTATGCCATTGTACGCAAGAGGCTGGGCCAATGTTCCTAATACGGCAAATGGGTTATTTCAAGTGTCATATGATGCTATGCCGGGTGAATGGGAAGCTGGAAATGTTAATTATAATTGTTTAATGGGTGATGTTTTTTCAGCAGAGAAGCTGGGTTTCTGTCAAGGGTTTAACCCCGTGGCTCAAACACGCATTGATCATAATGGAAATGGACAATTCGTTGAGTCTTATTATTATAATCCAACAACTAAAGTTTTCATGACCTATGATGATGCTGAAACAATTAGAGCCAAAGCTAACTATGTACTAGAGCATAATTTGGGTGGCGGGATGTTTTGGAGCTTTGATGGCGATGCGCCAAAAGATGCGAACTTCCCATCTTTAATCAATACTTTTTATTTAGGCGTTAATCAATTACCTGATACGGATACAGATACTTGGGTCGCTGCAAAACGTCTGCAGGAGCAGGCTAATGAAAACCCTGAGTCAACAGGAACAAACACTAACACTAGCAATACTGGTGGAAATTCAGAGGAAACTGCTACAGAAGGCAACAATCCAGAAGAAACACAAAGTGTTGAAGATTCTAAGCTCTCTGAGATTTTTTCAAAAGCACAGTTTGAAGCGATGTTTCCAAATCGAAATGAGGGCGGTAATGCTACGCATGAAACCTATACCTATGAAGGATTGATTAAGGCAGCCGAACGTTTTCCAGAATTTGCATCAATGGGAAGTGGGATGGTCAGGAAAAGAGAGTTGGCTGCATTTTTAGCAAACACAGGACATGAAACTACAGGTGGTTGGGATACGGCGCCTGGAGGAAGGGCCGCTTGGGGTCTTTATTTTACACATGAAGTAGGGTGCGAGGCTGGAAGTTGCGGGTATCGTGTCTATGATGCGAACAATCCTGACTTGGCACCTTATCCACCTGTTGATGGCCAAGGTTACTTTGGTCGAGGCCCAATGCAATTAAGTTACAACTATAATTATGGTCCTTTTAGTGAGTATTATTTTGGAGATGTAAGCGTGCTTCTTCAAAATCCAGATCGTGTGGTCGAAGATTCTGAGATTGCCTGGGCGTCTGCTTTATGGTTTTGGATGAAGCCACAATATAATAAGCCCTCGGCGCATTTTATGATGACCGGAGATGCAGGTATTAGAGGTTTAGGCACGGGCTTTGGCTCAACATTAATCTCATCAGGAATTGAAGAGCAGCGTCTTTATCAAGCAGGCATCCAATATGGTCGCCATATGGGAATGGGGTCTACAATTAATATCATTAATGGAAGTATTGAATGCAATCAACCCAACAATGATAAAACTCGAGATCGCGTGATCT
>CAXBFV010000111.1:0-4855 GCA_963974985.1 uncultured Gammaproteobacteria bacterium
TGCCCTTTTTTTATTATTCATAAAGCGCCCTTTATCTTACTGATTTCTTCGGAGAGCATTCCTTCTCGTAAAGCACCCTCTGAAAGCTTCATTTCCTCAATTTTTAAACTTTCGAATAAAGCATAAAGCACACAAAAACCACCGGCCAAAATATTCTCACGATCCTCTCTTAAACCTAAAAATTCTATTTGATCAACATCCGCCTTACTTAATAGTTCATGCTCTAAACGCTCAAGTACGCTTCTAGTAATAACACCATCACTCCAATTATTGCTCACTGCAATATTTGCAATGGAGCGTATCGTTCCTGAGGCGCCAATACAAACATCCCAAAATTTGTTATCAAAGTTAGCCAGGTATTGTGAAATAATACGCTTAGCTTCATCTTTCCCCTTTTTGAAATTTTCTGGCATAAGTTTTTTATCTGAGAAAAACTGTTCCTGAAAACTTACACACCCCATATTTAAACTCTTAAGCTCAGAAAGCGAATCCCCTTGACCCACAATAAGTTCCGTACTCCCGCCACCAATATCAATAATTAAAGCGCGTTTATTTCCTGGAATAGAATTTGCAGCACCCATGTAAATTAATCGCGCTTCCTCTTCACCTGAAACAACCTCAATCGTTGCCCCCAAAATTTTTGACCCTTCCTCCAGAAAATCTTTAATATTTTTCTTTGCCTCTCTTAAGGTATGCGTGCCTACAATTTTAATGTTATCAACCTCATACTTTTTAATTTCAAAAGAGAATTCATGAAAACACTTCAAAGCAGATTCTTTTGCTACATTTGTAAGATCATTATTTACAGTTAGTCCTGAACGCAATTGCACTTTATGTTTGACCTTAGCAAGCGTTTTAATATCGCCCTTCTGATTTATCTCTGAAATCAACATATGAAAACTATTAGAACCCAAATCAATCGTTGCGATTATATGTTTAGACATCCTGCTCATTTCGACTTTATTCAAAAAATAATCCATATCATACTACGATTATCTCTAATCCCTAATTCACGATCGTTTTTTTTTCTGCTACAATTTTGTTGTCTAAAATTTTTAATATCTATAATTTCAATTAATATAAGCGAGCTAACACTATGAGTGAAAAAGAACTAGTTATTGACTTAAATGATGATGCTTTTGATGCGGAAGTTATCAATTCTAATATTCCAGTTATGGTAGATTTCTGGGCTGAATGGTGTGGTCCATGCAAAATGATTGCCCCTATCTATGCACAAGTTGCAGAAGAATTTAAAGATAAAGTAAAGTTTGTAAAAATTAACGTTGATGAGAATACCAATATCCCAACCAAATATGGTGTAAGAGGCATCCCAACTTTAATGTTATTTAAAGATGGTGCTTTAGAAGCCACAAAAGTAGGTGCGGTCACTAAAACACAGCTTTCTAGCTTTATTGACAGCAACCTTTAATTCCACTATCTTCCCTCTTATAAATTCTCATCTTATTAGCATTTCTAAATTTCATTTGGCGTCAGCCAGATTCTTTCCAAATAAATCCTTTAATTCTTATTTAAATCCTTAACCTAAATATTCGAGAGACTACATGAATCTTACTGAACTAAAAATGAAATCTATCCCCGAGTTAGTTGAACTTTCTCATGCACTCGGACTTGAAGCACCAGGACGCGTTAGAAAACAAGAGCTCATCTATTCTATTTTAAAAGCACAAACAGAAAAAGGTACCGACGTTTACGGCGAAGGCGTGCTTGAAATACTCTCTGATGGTTATGGATTTTTACGATCTTCTGATAGCTCATACTTTGCGAGTCCCGATGATATTTATGTCTCCCCCACTTTTATCCGTAAACTAAACTTACGCACAGGTGATGGAATTGTCGGCACTATTCGTACCCCTCGTGACAATGAACGCTATTGTGCAATTAAGCATATTGAGACGGTCAATTTTGATTCACCAGAAATGGCCAAAACTAAAATTCTGTTTGAAAACCTAACGCCTGAATTCCCAAAGCAACAACTCTCTATGGAGCTTGGAAATGGGACCACTGAAGATATTACCTCGCGTATTATCGATCTAGCTAGCCCAACAGGAAAAGGTCAGCGTGGTTTGATTGTGTCTCCGCCTAAAGCGGGTAAGACCATCATGATGCAAAATATTGCGACCTCCATCGCTAAAAAATATCCAGAATGCTACCTCATTGTGCTACTCATTGATGAGCGCCCAGAAGAAGTGACGGAAATGAAACGTTCTGTGCATGGCGAAGTGGTTGCCAGTACTTTTGACGAACCGGCTTCACGTCATGTCCAGCTTGCTGAAATCGTCATTGAAAAAGCCAAGCGTCTAGTAGAGCATAAACAAGATGTAGTGATACTTTTAGATTCAATTACACGTTTAGCGCGTGCTTATAATACAGTTTCTCCTTCTTCAGGACGCGTATTGTCTGGTGGTGTTGAAGCCAATGCTTTGCAAAAGCCAAAACGATTCTTTGGTGCTGCAAGAAATACTTCTGAAGGCGGTTCACTCACCATTATTGCAACGGCTCTAGTTGATACCGGTTCTAAAATGGATGAAGTTATTTTTGAAGAGTTTAAAGGTACGGGTAACATGGAACTTCATTTAGATCGCAAGATTGCTGAAAAACGTGTTTATCCAGCCATTAACTTTGCTAAATCCGGCACGCGTCGTGAAGAACTCCTTACCACACCTGAAGACCTACAACAAATGTGGATCCTGCGTAAAATCCTTCACAATATGGAAGACACGGCCGCCATTGAGTTTTTGACTGAAAAACTTAAGGCGACCCAAACTAATGAAGAATTCTTTAAAGCAATGAAACGTGGATAGTTTTCAAGAAGATCAAAAAGAGAATAAAACCAAACCTATTATCTATGAGGACTTAAGAGCCTTTATAGAAGTCTTAAAGAGTAAAGGTGAGCTCAAAGAAATTTCTGAAGAAATCAGTCCTGTTTTAGAAATGACTGAAATTTCTGACCGTGTACTTAAAGCTGAAGGCCCTGCGCTCATCTTTAATAATCCTACTAATAGAAATATTCCGGTACTGACTAATTTATTTGGGACACCTAAACGTGTGGCTATGGCCATGGGTGCAGATTCTACAGACAAACTTCGTGAAATTGGTAAGCTGCTTGCTTATTTAAAAGAGCCTGAGCCACCTAAAGGTTTTAAAGACGCCTGGGATAAACTTCCCATTTTTAAACAAGTACTAAATATGGCACCTAAAGTCGTTAAAAAAGCACTTTGCCATGAGGTTGTTTTAAAAGGCGATGAGGTTAATCTTTTAGATTTACCCATTCAAACTTGCTGGCCTGAAGATGCCGCCCCTTTAATTACTTGGGGACTCGTTGTTACCAAAGGCCCACATAAAGAGCGTCAAAATTTGGGTATTTACCGCCAGCAGCTTTTAGATAAGAACAAATTAATTATGCGCTGGCTTTCTCATCGTGGTGGCGCCCTTGATTTTAAAGAATGGCAAATAGCGCACCCTGGTGAACCTTTTCCAATTAGTGTGGTATTAGGTTGTGATCCAGCGACAATTTTAGCGGCTGTCACCCCAATCCCTGATACCATTTCAGAATATGCTTTTGCTGGCCTTTTACGAGGCTGCAAAACAGAACTTACTTCATGCATTAGCAATGAATTACAGGTTCCAGCCCGCGCTGAAATTATTTTGGAAGGATTTCTTTATCCAGATGAAACGGCACCTGAAGGTCCCTTTGGTGACCACACAGGTTATTATAATGAGGTCGAAGAATTTCCAGTCTTTACGGTAGAAACGATTACGCATCGCAAAAATCCAATTTATCACAGCACCTATACAGGTCGTCCACCAGATGAGCCCGCAATTTTAGGTGTGGCTTTAAATGAAGTGTTTGTGCCGATCTTACAAAAACAATTCCCTGAAATTACTGACTTTTATTTGCCACCTGAAGGCTGCTCATATCGCATGGCGATTATTAGCATCAAAAAGCAATATCCAGGACACGCCAAACGCGTCATGCTCGGCATCTGGTCTTTCTTAAGACAATTTATGTATACCAAATTTGTGGTGGTTGTAGATGAAGATATCGACATTAGAAAATGGGAAGATGTCATTTGGGCTATTACGACCCGTATGGACCCAACCAGAGACACCACCTTAATTGATCATACCCCGATTGATTATTTAGACTTTGCTTCCCCTGTTTCAGGCCTAGGCTCTAAAATGGGTCTAGATGCCACCAATAAATGGCCTGGAGAAACTGATCGAGAGTGGGGGAAACCGATTGAGATGGATCAAAATGTTATTGATAAAATTGATGAAATTTGGGATAAACTAAATTTTAACTGATTAATTTGAACGTGTCAGACTGCAACTCGTTGGTGATACATTTAAAGTATAATTCCCATTAGGTGTTGTTGAAGATATAGTACATTTTACCCTAGGAGTCTGATTATTCCATGCACACATTCCTATATTTACATCTACACTACTGGAGCCTGATAAAAAACCATTCAACATTTCCAGAAACTGTGCCTTATTCCCATCCACCCGCATGATGACATTCCAATACTAGGGACTTACAAATGCAATTGAAGGAACATACGGCGGTGGTGCTGGGTGGGGGTCTTTCTTTGTAGGCTGAGTAGCGGGAATATATGTCCACTGCAGATGATTATGTGAAATAATATTTGTTATTCTGAAAATGCCGCTGAAGAAGCTAAGCCAAGCACTGCCAAAGAAAGAGTTATTTTACTAATTATTTTTTTCATTTTATTTCCCATTTGTGTCAATAAGTTTCTGAAGTGTCCTAACTATAAATCAAAACCACCCAATGTCTATTTTTTAAGTGTATGGGTTTGTATCAAGTGTATTAAGC
>CAXBFV010000112.1:0-4820 GCA_963974985.1 uncultured Gammaproteobacteria bacterium
TTGAACCATTGATCAGGATAGGCCATACAAAACACCGATAATCTATCTGCATACTGTTGAGCATAGGTAATCAGCGATTTCCTACGATCTTGACGATCGAGTACTATTTCTTTTGAAAAATCTTCAAAAATAACCCTGAATTTTTTACGGCCTGTTTTTAAACATAGCATAAAATAAGTAGGTACTTTTAAAGTACTGGCCAACATAAAAGCCCCTTCTGGGAAATAAGCAGCCTCCCCTAAGAAGTCAACACAAAGCCCACGGTTAGGACGTGTTGTAGAGGTTCGATCCCCCATAATAACCACAAACTCCCCTCTATCTACCCGTGTTTTTAAGTCTATGGCAAGCTGGATGGAAACCTGATTAATTTCAATTAAATTAAGGGTCGATTCAACGCTGACTTGCGCTAATATCTGATTAAATTTCACTGCATGTTCATTAAAAACCAAGGCATTAATCACCAAATCTTTATTAAAACGAGATAAGGCTCGGGCCACTTCTATATTTCCAAGGTGCGCTGAGAGTATCACGCCCCCTTTTTTATTTTTGACAACTTCCTGAAAATACGTGTGATTCTGAAAATCAATATCAGAACGCTGAATTTCATGATTCCAAACCGATAACTTATCTACTGCAGATTTTGCAAAGCTCAAATAATGCTGAAAGCTACTTGGGTAACGCAGCGGTAGACTTTTAGGATTATCATTATCATTTTCTTTTTGATACCGCTTTAGGTTTGTTAAATATTGCTTTGAGGCGCCTCTTGTTTTAGCATTCGTCAAATAGAAATAACCTACAATTGGATAAAGCGCGCCATAAACCACTCGCGACCCGAGTATCTTATACCCCCATAGCATCAGCTTCATACCCCACAAACTTACTCGTTCCTGGATTGTCGACCAATGGGTAGATTGCTTGGGTTTTAAAAGAAATGGCAGATTTAATAGCATGCCAAAAAAAAGTTTTGTATGCATCCAAGAAATCAAAGCATTATCTTTCCAAAGCTTAAAATGAGAGGTCCCATTTTCTGGATAAACAACCTTAGTGGGAATAAACTTAACCTCAACACCCTGCCAATAAATCCGGACCATTACCTCAGGATCAAAATCCATTCTTAATCCAAGTTTTTTGCGCTCAAGTAGTTTTGAAACTGCCACTAAAGGATAAATTCGAAATCCGCACATCGCATCTTTAATGTTGTTGGATAAGGTCTCAATCCCTATCCAAAAATGCGTAATTGCTCGCCCATACAAACGGCTTTTAGGAATAGAGTCATCATAGACTGGCTGCCCTGAAATTAAAGCATCTGGATATTTTTTACTGGTCGACATAAACACGGGCAAATCATTTAAATCATGCTGTCCATCTGCATCAATTTGGATGGCATGTGTATAGCCTTTTTCTTTTGCAAAACGAAGACCGGCCTGAACGGCCCCTCCTTTGCCAAGATTACGAGGTAAGGTAAGTAAGGTCAACGCTTCATTTTCTCTCGCTAGCCTCTGTAAAATAGTCTTTGTTGCTTGCCCACTGCCATCATCAATCACAATGCAAGGCAAATCGTATTCACGCAAGCGCATTAATACGCCGGGCATAGAATCGCCATGGTCATGATTAGGAATAATAATACAGTACTGAGTCATATCAATGTTCATCGCCTATTTTGAAGATTTTAGCTTACCTACGGCATACACCACATCACCACTAAAATATTTAAAGGTCAAAGCGTCTCCCTTTAACTCTATACTGAGTGAAACAACCATATCTGGACGAATAACCTGTGTGAATTTCATCTGTACAATTTGCTGGAATTTAGACTTATCAACCTCTAAAAATAAAGCCGCGTAATGAAGTACCCAACCTATCTGAACAACACCTGCTAAAACAGGCATTCCTTCAAAATGTCCTTCAAAATAAATAATTTCTGGCAAAATTTTCAACTCTAAAAGTAAACTTAAATCTGTCAACTTTTCCTGTGAAAGGATAAATGGATATTTCATACTTATTTATCCTGCCTATTTCTGTTAAAAATATTTTGCATATCCTTCAGCAAGATTTTACCTTGCGCATTTACGGGAAACATCCGTACATAATGAAACCGCTTAGGCAAAAGTACGCCTTCAAAATACTGTCTTAAATACCGCTGAAGCGCTTGGTTTAACCCTAGCTTACCCAGATCAAGCAATTTTTGCTTCCCAAGACTAGATAAAATTATCACAACAGCAATATATTGACGGTGATCACTTAAGGCTAATGCGTAGGCTTCATCCACATAAATATGTTGATTCAAGCGCTTTTCCATTTCTGTTAATGACACACGCTTTTCTTCAATTTTCACAATACGATCGACACGCCCTAAAAGCTCAAATTCTCCTGATTCAAAAATATTGACTTGGTCTCCCATTATAAAAGGGTTTTCTTCAGTAAAAAATGGCGACATAACACTCAAGCACCCTGTCCCAGGAATCTTTTCTATCGCAACGCCTGGCAAGCATCGCCAATAATTTTTAGATTTTTCACTTGTTTGCTGACGATAGGCCACCCCCCTTGTCTCCGTGCTTCCAAATACTTCTAAGGGATAACGCCCAAAAATTTTAGCAGTCAAATCTGCAATACTCTTTTTTAACAAGCCACCTGAAGAAAAAATGATCGTATCCTTAAGATCTTGGCCTAAATCTTGGCCTAAATCAAAATCCAAACGTTTTAATAACGCAGGGGTAGACACTAATATGGCTTCCTGCTTAAGCGCCACATCTATAATGTTCTCAGGGTATTCTAATACAGGAAAGCAAATGACACGGCCCATAATTAATGGCCAAAATATCGTAAAGATCAGACCATAAACATGCTGATGATAAACCGTCATATAGACGGGCTTATCTTTCATATTTGCACCAAAAACGCTTTCTAAAGCCAACACCTCTGTGAATATATTTTCCAACGTACATGTAACTTTTTTAGGTTCTCCTGTTGAACCTGAGGTAAATAAAACTATTTCGCTCTTGATGTGGAGACAAGCCTCTAAACTTAATGATTCATGGCTTTCATAGAGACAAGGATCCAATTGATTATAATCACTCTCAGATACGCATACATCATATTCTTTTGATAATGATGTAATGGTTCCTTTTTGGTTGTTTGGTAGTAAAACAGGGGTTCTGCCACTCGATAGCACAGCAAACAGCGCAACCGCAAACTGGTAGCCATTTTGATAACAAAGTGCCCACTTTTGGTGTGAGGTGTTCTGTATACACTGTTGCTGAAATAGTGCGACTTCTTTGACAAAATCACACTTATTTATTTTCCGATCCCCAACGCAAAAAGCCTGCTTCACTCCTAAAGAAAGCATCGATTTCAAATGCATTTGAACTTTTTTTGTGTCCACACTCATCTCTGACTGAGTTTAATTTTACGTTTGACAAAAAACCGAATGATAAACTCAACGCCAAATAAGGTTCCCATCAAAATATAGAATAAAAACCCATTATAAAATGCCCAAACTTTAGTCGAAGCAAAGAGCATGGTCCATAAGGATATGCTGATATTAAATAAAAAGAACAAACACCACACTATGGTTACCTTTCGGGTATACGCAATGGCTTCTTCAGGCAATTCAGGCTCAGTAATTCGCGCTAAACGCTCAATAACTGTTGGCGGGTAAAGCAAAGAAAAACCAAACACTCCTAACATCAGCATGCTTATTAAAATTGGGTAGAGCTTCATCATCCAAAGGCTATTTAAGCAAACGCCTAATATACAAATAACCAAACCAATACCCACAATTAAAAAGGGTATTTTTCCCACCTTTTTTGCGCTGGATGCTTTTAGTAGCATAAATCGTAAAATAAAAATAATGGCAATCAATAATGCTAAGTATCGAGGTGAAATATATTGTACTCCAAAATAAATAGCAAAAGGATAACAAAGTACCAAAATGAGAATAAGAAAAGTTAAACCACTACGTATAATTTTATGCCGCACTATTTTTTTATAAGCTCAGTATGAATGACATCTATAACATCAGAGACTGTGCGTACTGCCTTAAACTCTTCGGGATTAAACTTACGTCCTGTTATCGTCTGTAAATGTACAATCAAATCCACTGCATCAATACTGTCCAAGTCTAAATCTTCATATAGGTTTGCATCTAAACTTATTTCATCTTGATCTACCTCAAAAAGCTCATGCATAATTTTTTTCAATTCAAGAAAGATGTTCTCTTTAGATGCATCCATAATATAGCCTAACCTTTGCTGTTTTTAGAAATAAACGCTACCAATGACGCCACGGATTCAAAGTGCTTATGCGTTCCATCATCTTCAGAACTAATGGTAATATTGTATTGTTTTTTAAGGGCGACCCCTAACTCTAAAGCATCAATAGAATCAAGCCCCAAACCATCATCCGAAGCAAACAATGGTGCACTCGTCTCAATATCTTCCACAGTCATGTCTTCTAGATTTAAAACATCTATAATTAACTGCTTAACTTCAACTTCTAATGCACGCATGTGTCATTCCTTTTTTGCTTTTTAAATATATCTCTACGATAAAACATCTTCAAAGTGACGCGTTAGCTTACGAGCAGCCAAAGAAGGAAAATCTGAATCATCCAGATAATCCATAGGCTCAATTAATGTACCTACCTCAACCTTGCAGTCCATTTTTTGGCTGGGCACTTTGTACCATTTATCGCCTTTAGCTAAACCGCTCTCGGTAAAGGTGATTTTAATCGCTCTCACGGGTGCTTGCAAGCGTAAAGCAAGTTGTGCCGCACCTCTTTTCAAGGCAATCTCTGTACCTGGAACGGTCCGAGTCCCCTCT
>CAXBFV010000113.1:0-4714 GCA_963974985.1 uncultured Gammaproteobacteria bacterium
GTCGTTGCTGGTTTTGCTTTAGGTGCTTTTTTCTCTTCTTGTTGATCAAGAGAAAGCTCAATAATTTCGGCCTTAAGGTATTTTGGTGCATCAACAGATTTTGTTTTAGTCTCAATTTGTTGAGATGCTTTGTCAGATAAAGTCTGGCAGCGCTCAAGTACTTCTTTTACCATTGGTGTGATTTTATCCTCTGGACGTATAACAGGTTTTACAGTTGGTGCTACAACTACGGGTGGTGTTTCAACGGGCTTTGGTGCGGCTGCTTGCTGCTCTTTTACTTTTGTAATATCAATCACTTCTTCACTGCGATGAATATTTGTTCTGCCAGTTGGTTTGTTACCTTGGCTACGGCGTTGTGAGTTATTGTTGTTACGGTTATTTTTTTGATTCTGATTTCTGTTGTCATCGTTACGTTGGTCATTCCTTTGACCTTCGTTTCTTTGGCCTTCACTTTTTTGACCTTCACTTCTCTGGCCTCTATTATCATCATTACGATTTTGAGGTCTGTTTTTATTGCGATCATTATTGTTGCGGCTGTCATTTCTATTTTTTTGATTACTCTGACCTTGGCGTTGTTGTTGAGGGCGGTTATTGTTTCGGTTTTGGTTATTTTGTGATGACTGTGTTTTATTTGATTGGCCTTGAGTTTCCTCAGAACCAAATAAAGATTTAATTAATTTTGTAAACATACCTGTGTTTCCTGTTTCATTTGTAGGGGCTGCGATAACTTGAGTTTTAACCGCGGCTTTTTGTTTAGGTTGAGATTTTTTTGGTTGATATATTTCAGACTCATTGCTTTCTTCTTCAATGAGATCAAAACTTGGGCGACTTGCATTATAAACTTCACCATAGATCCGTTGAATATTATAGTGAGGCGTCTCCAGATTGCTATTAGGGATTAAAACAATCTTACACGTTAAACGCTGCTCTAATTCATTGATGCTTTGACGTTTTTCATTCAGTAAGAATGTTGCAACAGAAATAGGGAGTTGAACGCGAACTTCGTTGGTTTTGTCTTTTAACGCTTCTTCTTCAATGAGGCGTAAAATAGATAAGCCTAGTGAAGGGGTCGAGCGGATAACACCTTGACCTTCACAGCGTGGACACGCCATAGCATTAGATTCACCTAATGAAGGACGCATTCTTTGTCTAGAGATTTCAACCAGTCCAAATCTTGAAATGCGTGTTAGTTGTATTTTAGCGCGATCGTGTTGCAAAATATCAACTAATTTTTCTTCAACTTTCTTTTGATTTTGGCTTGAGCCCATATCAATGAAATCAACAATGATTAAGCCACCAATGTCACGCAATTTCATTTGACGTGCTACTTCTTCTGCAGCTTCCAAATTAGTGTGTAGTGCAGTTTCTTCAATGTTATCACGGCGAGTTGCTTTAGCTGAGTTTACATCGACAGCCGTTAACGCTTCAGTTGGATCAATAACGATTGAGCCACCTGAAGGAAGACGAACTTCACGTTGAAAAGCAGATTCTATTTGGCTTTCAACACCCATTTTTGTAAAGAGCGGGGTGCTGCTTTCAAAATGAGAAAGGCGATCAATAAAGCCAGGTCTAAGTAAAGTCAGTTGTCGCTTAACATCGTCGTAGCATTCTTGGGTATCAACAATAATTTCCGCGATGTCCTCACGTAAATAATCACGGATAGCGCGAATCATGATGTCGCTTTCACTATGAATTAAGAAAGGTGCTGATTGGCTGGTTGAAGCAGTTTTAATGGCTTCCCACAGGTTAATCAAAATATCTAAATCCCACTGGATTTCTTGAGGGGAGCGATCAACGCCTGCAGTACGGATGATGATGCCCATATCTTCAGGGATATTTAAAGAATTCATTAGGTCTTTAAGTTTTTGTCTTTCATCACCTTCGATTCTTCTAGAGATGCCACCTGCTTGAGGGTTGTTCGGCATTAATACAAGGTAGCAGCCTGCAAGTGTGATGAACGTGCTCAATGCAGCACCTTTGGTTCCGCGCTCTTCTTTGGAAATTTGTACGATAATTTCTTGGCCTACGCGAAGCAATTCTTGCATTGGAGGATTTTCATCATTTGCATCATGAGGTCTGCTGAAGTATTCAGGAGAGACTTCTTTAAAAGGTAGGAATCCATTCTTATCTTCGCCGTAGTTGACGAAAATAGCATTGAGGCTGGGCTCAATTCTGGAGATTTTACCTTGGTAGATGTTGGCTTTCTTTTGCTCATGATCAACATTTTCAATATCTAGATCAAAGAGCTTGTCTTCTTTGGTGATGGCAATGCGAGTCTCTTCAGGCTCCGTTGCATTGATTAACATTTTTCTCATTATTGTTAGTTTCCTTTATGGTATTTATTTTAGGTAAATAAATACTCAGAAAGGCATAGAATAGCCATGACTTAAGGTTGATTTGTATGTGACAAATCTTTAAATTTCAACGAGGTATTAATTTTTACCTGGTTGGGCCAGCATCTTAAGTCTCTGCTGGCAAATTCTCTCAAAAATGTAAATGTGTCTATTCTTTGTGCCTTCGTAAGCATTTATTTCTCGTTTTTGATTCGTCTTATTCGCTATTTTATTGTTTAATAATATTACCAGTCTTATCTGTATAGTTTTGACAGTGCTGATGCGGTTATGACGGAATCGGCGCTAATTCTAGCAGCAAAGACCCTTGAAAGCAAAGGCTTGTTTGCAAAGCTTGGTATAAATCAATTGTTGGTAAATACTTTTGTTAGAGTGGGGATTAAAATAATTACTTTGAGAGGAAAGTAAGCAGGGCGTTAGTTTTTATTTCACCCGAATGTCTTGCAGTTTCCTCACCTTTATTATTTAACAAGATAAGGGTAGGCATGCCTAAGACCTGGTAATGGTTAAGTAAGCCCGTTGTCTCAGCACCATACTTGCTAACATCAGCTTTGATGACACCAATATTTTGTGTTTTGAGGTAGCCTTGTATGGTCGCACTTTGCATAGTTCCACTCAAGATGTGGCAACTTTCACACCAGCTGGCATAATAATCAACCAAAATTTTAGAATGGGTGTTTTCCATTTTTTTGATTGCACTTTGCAAGGCTTCAACAGAATGTACAATATGATCCGCATGAGTTTGCGTAGGGGCTGTATTTTGGCTTAGGAAAGAAGTTTTACTTTTAAGCGGAAGCAAGTAATTGGTATTACCCATCAATGTGCCGATAAAAAGACAAATGGCATAGAGTAGGAAAATAAAGAGTATTGCTTTGATAACGCGTTTAGTTTGATGGGCTGCACGTTCGAGCACACCATTAGAAACACAGTAATAAATAATTAAAAGTGCATAGAGAAGTTGTGTGACAAGTGTCGGCATAATTCTTGAGAGTACCCAAATCGCCATACATAGCATAATCACGCCAAAGAGCTGTTTAATATGCAACATCCATGATCCAGCTTTCGGTATAATTTGTCCAAATCCTGTTCCAATTAGGATTAGTGGGATACCCATTCCAATCGCTAAAGTAAATAAAGATGCGGCACCATAGACGTAGTCAGCTGTTTGGGCAATGTGTGTTAAGACGCCAATAAGCGGGGCGCTGGTACAGGGAGAGAGAACAGCCGCTGAGATAATACCCATAAAAAATGCACCAAGATAAGAGCCTGTCATATGGCGATCTTGAATTTTTCTTAAAAAGTTATGGTGTTTACTAGAAAGATTGATTTCAAACAAACCAAACATGGAGAGTGCGAGACCAATAAAGATGAGCGCACTAATGATAATGGCAGTAGGTGTTTGTAAGAAAGATTGGAAGCCAGCACCCACTATTGAAATTAGAAGTCCAATCGTGGCATAAGTAATGGCCATGCCCAAAACATAGCTCAGAGATAGGAAAAAAGCGGCAAGTCGAGTTCTTTTGGCTTGTCCAACAATAAGACCAGTGAGAATGGGGATCATAGGCAACACACAAGGGGTCAGACTCAGTAGAATCCCAAAACCAAGGAGTAATAACAAGCTGCCAATTTCAAGATTGGTAGGCATTGGAGGTGTGGTGCTGTGTGAAACTTTTTGAATTGGAGGCACTTTAATAACATGTTGCTCTACTACGGAGAGCTTTGGTAGTTTGTCTAAGCTCATTCCCTGAATAGTTAAAGGGATGTCTTTTCCCTGTTGAGGGAGGCAGATGTTACCATCACAGCCTTGATAACGAATTTCTAATTTAGCGTCTTTAGGGAGGTGTCCGTAAACAGTAACATCAGTGCTCATTCGATCAAGGTAGACCTCTTGTAAGCCAAAGTCTGGATCGTTCTTCATTGTTCCTTTGGGTAGCTCAAGCGGGCTAAGTTTGGCATCGGGAGCATTGGCCAGCAGGACTTTGATGCGGTCCTTATAGAGATAAAATTTATGAGGGATATTCCAAATAATGGTGACGCTATGTTGGTGTTCGTAAGTATCAATGGTGATGACGGGCTTTGCCTGTGCCGCATTGTTTGCAAATAAGTTATTAGAGGGCGCAGTGTTAAAAAGATCTGCTGCCTGAATGGTAAAAGGTAAAAAACAGAGCAAAATGAGAGATAGAAATATTTTTTTCATAAGGAGGTGATTTAAAAAAGCTATTTTTAAATCATAGATGATGGTGGATAAGATTGCATAAGGTGTATAATAGTTAGGTATACATAAAACCCTATAATTATAAATGATTTAGAAACGATGAAACAAATTTATTTAGATTATGCTGCCACAACACCCGTCGATACGG
>CAXBFV010000114.1:0-4702 GCA_963974985.1 uncultured Gammaproteobacteria bacterium
TGCTTTATGAAGCTGCTGAGAACATTGAAATCAGACTGGATTATAACTTGGTTGTGAAAGATCAGTTTACTTCTCAAGCCGGTGCGCTGAAGGGGAGTTATTTGTTTTAAACAGGCTCATAGACATTCATCTTTAGTTATGAATGTTGAGAAAGGCTAAAGGGCTTTCTTCACCTTTGGACTTTAGCCTTTCACTATTTTAGTATTATATCAAACTAAATTATTGACAGGCCATGAAAGATGGCTAAACCAGAAATTCTAATATTTAAATTAGAGTGATCTGAAAAACTGAAATAAAAAATATTTTTCGGGAATCAATATTTAGAAGCACAACGACAATTAACATTCACCTGAAAATTTTCATCATTGATTTCACAATGCATGCCTCTAATATCAAAATCCTGCAAGGTATCCTCAAGTAGCGCTTCAACTTCAGGCGTTTCAATCTTCCGCCCTTTCACATCTATGGAGGAATGATCTAACTGGTTCCCTTTAATAAAATCCATATTCATCCCCATCAAAGGGGTATGTTTTTCAACTAAATTTTGAACCTTGAGATAGCCAATCAATAGCTTTTTACCATACAAAAAAGCAGACGTGAAAAACTCTAGTTTATTATCATAACGATTTGTATCGGGATATAGGTCTGAGAAATCAAACTTACCCCCTGACAAAAGTTTATATTGCATTTGCAACTTACCATTAATCAAGCTTGGCAAATACTGGCATTGGTTATCAATCTTTAAATAAACAGGGACTTGATATACTTCTGATGCCCGTTTCTTGGTCGCGAGTTCTACAGATTTAGAAACCCCAGATAAATTTATTTCTTGGGCATAAATGGGAACAACTCTCCCAGAATATGTTTGTGTATTTAGAGCAGCATGTAGTACCTTTTCTTGGTTTTCTTTATTATAAAAAGTGAATTCTCCCCCTTCATGCTTGTTCTGGAAACTACTCAACCCATGCATTTTCATTTCTTGAGTATTTAAAAGAATATCTTTAGCTTCGGTGTCATGCGTAAAATAAACATAATTATAAACCCAGCCCCAATCTGGATCTTTAGGACCAACCCAATAAGAATTCCCATTGATTGAAATTTTAATTTTTAATAAATACTGCTCCTGAATCAGGCGTTTCTTCTGAATTAATTAGAGGTGTAAAATGAAGTTCTTCAATTAAATAATCACGAATTTTAACATGCTCTGCCCTCTTAAGACTCTGGCCTTGATAGACCTTAATCCAATTATGATTAAGTTCTCGTTCAATCACATAGGTTGCTGCTTTCTCATTTTTTAATGAAACATAAACTATTTTTTCAGAATTTCCAGAAGAGACTTTTGCCTTATTTATCTGAAATGGATAATCCTTATTATCAATCTTTAACTGATAGTTGCCAGGTTCTAATCCACCCTTTAATTTAAAAATGAAAATACTTTCATTTGGATTTACCGTATTTACTGCGGTATAAATTTTAACCACAACCGCGTAGGATATAAGTGAGTGAGCTAATAAGAATATAAAAACAAAGCATCGCTTGTATAAAACCATGTGGATAATTTTTTACCAAAATAACGTATATATAATTTTTAAGCTTAGTTGAAAACGCACCACAAATAGAGTTTTTATACGCTATAGTTTTAAAAGATTTACAGTTTCACGAAAGCAACCCTAGGAGTTTTATATGCCTTTTTGTAAAAATTCAGACGTTAAGCCCAGCATCTCATTTACAAAGGTTTCCATTCTTTCAGCACTATTCTTTTCAAGCATGACTTTTGGCATCACAAATGCCCATGCAGATAACGGCAATATTGAGTGTAAAGGTTATAACTACCAAAAATTAACCGTTAAACCCAAAACAATCACCATTTATAATAACTCTGCAGGCACCATTTACCCTGTTTTAGCAACCAGTAAAAATTCAGTTAATGAATGGATTCAAGGATGCTTCAGAACAACAGATCCTTACCCTACTAATTACGTCTATAAACTCTATGTTAACGAAGACAAAGGAATCGCACCAAAATCATCTGCAACCATCACCTTACCACTTTTTAATAAAATTTCAGCTGATCAATATATCACTTGGTGGAATGGTGGACGCATGGTCTTGGCTGATGACAGCGAAAATTTGCGTGATCCAAAAGACACCTTAATTAAAGCCAAGCTAACGGGCGTTTCTTGTGAAGGTGAAAGCGCTGATTGCAAACTATCCGTCTACTCAAGTGATGTGCAATTTCCAGAAAATATTTATGCTCAACTATCAGAATTTACATTTGGCGACTCAATTATCCCGCCAGGGCAAAGCCATAGACTTTTAAAACCTGATAATGTGGGTTATAACATTTCCTATGTTGACCACGTTTACATGCCTGTCGCCATAGGACCAAAAAGCAATCCCTATATCGGTTATAGTGGCTCCACACAATCTTTGAGTAAATTTAGGGAACACCTTCAAGAATTTCTTAATACAGATATTGGTTCTGGTTGGCCCGTCTATAATCTTGGCAAATTAAAATTACCTGGTGGCTATAATATTTTTGCCCAACGTACAGGAACTTTACATCCTGATGATAATGCACCAGTAAAACCAAAAGATGGATTTCCACCTGTCTTAACAGTTTTAAAATGCATCGAGGGAAAGTGTAATGAGAAAGAAAAAGCATCTCTTCATTTTGGTGAATCAGTCCAAAGAATTCAAAATTTATGGGGTTCGTGTGTCAGCTGGAATGACGATACGAGTGAATACGTAACCAACAAAGTTAGCTGCCCTAAAAAGCTTAAAGATGATTTTTCTGTTATCCAGCGCTTCTTTAAACAGAATCATAAAGATTACGTTAAAATGTTTAACGCAGGACAATGTAAAACAGACCAAAATATCACAAAACCTGTGCCCTTTAATTATTGGGAAGCTATGAAGCATATTTATGGCTGGGTGCCCTTTAATGAAGGCTGTGGCGCTGCAGCTAACCCACTTGTTGCAACAAAAATTAATGACTGGGGTCATGCTAAAGTTCAATCAATGTACATTCATGACCTGCAATACGACTACTTAGATACCCAATTGGCTACACGTCTTTTATTTAATCCTTATGTAAAATTAATCCATTCATCTGAATACCTTTCAATGGATGCTTATGGTTTCTCTGTAGATGATGCTGTGGGCTTCATGAGTGAGCTGGGTGACGGATTAGTCTTTACCGTTGGCGGCAAAAGAGGGCTTGAAAATAAGCAGGCATTTAATTATGCCGATGGGTTTTCATTGGCAATAGGTGTGCCGCAATCAATGCTAGAAAAAGCGAACACTCCCTTGTTAAAAAGATACGGCATTTGTTCTTTCAAAAAAGGCAATAAAGACTCATGTGCTAAGGTTAAACAAGATGTTAACTTACCTAACAATAGCCAAATCGCAGGCTTCAGAATCGGAAACGTACCCAACTACCCTATAAAAGTTAACTTTACTGATGCTGATGATAACCTTTATTCATTCGTGGTTACCGCTAAATTTGCTAAATGTCCGAGTAGCGCCAACTCAAGTGAGTGCCCATTGAATAGAAGTAAAATCGTAGATAAAGCATCATGTATCGTTAAAAACAAAGCAGGGAAAAAACATCTAAAATCTAATGATTGGTGTCAAAATGCTAACCCTAACCAGAGTCGAGAAAAGCAAATCACTAAAAACTATATTAGCTTTCCGCAACCTGTTAATTATATGTGATCCTATTAAAGTCTTGCCATGCCCGCGGAGGGTGAAAACCGCTGAAGAAAGTATAAATAGTTTGAAAGTACTGGACCCCTGTCTTCGCAGGGGCGACGTAGATAGCTAGCTCTATGAGGTATCCTTCAGATATTGAGCAACTAAGATTTTAGATATTTTTCTCAGCGACTGGCTTAATTTTAATACAATTTAGTATGCTTTCTTAACTTTCATAAACCGCAAGCGATTGGCATTACTGACGACGGTAAAAGACGAAGCTGCCATTGCCGCTCCAGCCAGCATAGGGCTTAGCAATATACCCACAAATGGGAAAAGTACACCTGCGGCCACAGGGATTCCAATCGCATTATAAATAAATGCGCCAAATAAATTCTGTTTGATATTTGCCATGGTTTTTTTAGAAACCTGAATCGCTGAAAATACTCCTGAAATAGAATTGCCAATCAATGTCACATCCGCACTCTCAATGGCAATGTCGGTGCCGGAACCAATTGCAAAACCCACATCAGCTTGCGCCAATGCAGGCGCATCATTAATACCATCCCCGACCATCGCAACGACTTTATTTTGATCTTGAAAATTTTTGACATGGTTAACTTTATCTTCTGGCATCACTTCAGCATAAACCGTATCAATACCCACTTGATGGGCAACGGCTTTGGCAGTTTTACTATTGTCACCGGTAATCATAACCACCTGCATGCCCAATGTTTTAAGCATTTGAATCACTTTTTTAGCATCAGCTTTAAGCGGATCTGCAATTCCAATGACACCTGCTATCTTGCCCGCTATTGAAAGATAAATTGGTGTTTGTCCCTTTCTAGCCATTTGGTCTGACGCTTCCTCTACCGAAGTAATAGACACATCATAATCACGCATCAGCTTTATATTGCCTAAACACACCTCATGACCATCAATATTCGCAACAACACCTTTTCCTGTAATTGAGCTAAAGCCCTCTACTTTACTTAGCTTTATGTTTTTT
>CAXBFV010000115.1:0-4689 GCA_963974985.1 uncultured Gammaproteobacteria bacterium
TATTAACTGAAAATGCTTTGCCTGTTGTTTCAACTTACCAAGCGGCAGGCGTTATTCCAAAATCCTTACTGCATTGTTTCTATGGTCGAGTGGGGCTTTTTAAGAACCAGCCTGGTGACCAGCTTTTAGATCAAGCGGATCTAGTGATTACGGTAGGCTACAACCCTGCAGAGTATGATCCTGAAATTTGGAATGCTAAGATAAATAAAAAAATCATCCATATAGATGAAGTGGTTTCTGATGTTCATGCAACGTATCAAACGACAATTGAGGCATTGGGGAGCATTGAAAGAAATTTAAATGCATTGTCTCCTTTATTGAAAAACTTGCCTTCACTAGACCAATATCAAACTATTCAGGATAGATTCAAAAAGAGTTTGAGCCTTCCAGGTTCAAAAGAAGCCGCACCTGGGAAATTGCATCCTTTGACATTCATTGAGTGCTTAAAACCCTATGTAGATGATAATACTGTGGTGTCTTGTGATATTGGGACACTTTACATGTGGATGTCTCGGTACTTCTTAAGTCATGTGCCACGCCAACTCTTATTCAGTAATGGGCAACAAACTTTAGGAGTAGGATTGCCTTGGGGAATGGCTGCAAAAATGGCTTGTCCTGATAAGCGCGTAATTTCTATGTCGGGAGACGGTGGGTTCTTATTTTCAGCAATGGAACTGGAAACAGCAGTTCGTGAAGGGCTTCATGTGATTCATTTTGTATGGGTGGATGGTTCTTATAATATGGTTAAAGAACAAGAAGTTATGAAGTATAAGCGTGAAGCAGGTGTTGAATTTGGACATGTAGACATTGTGAAGTATGCAGAGGCATTTGGTGCAGTAGGTTATAAGTTAACAGATGCCAATCAGTTTGATGAAATTATGCAAAAAGCATTAGCTGCTAAAGGACCAGTTTTGATTGAGATGCCGGTAGACTATAGTGATAATCCAAGTTTATTTGCAACGGCAAGTGAAAGTGGGCATTAATATTTTAAATAAATAGCGTAAAACAGGAGTAATGAAATGAATAAACAACATATCCAATTTAAACATAACGCTGAAGGTAATATTGAAAACGTATTAACCGATTTAAGTGGTGAAGCATTATTACATCACCCATTACTTAATAAAGGGACCGCTTTTACAAAAGAAGAGCGTGATGAGTTTGGTTTGCATTATTACTTGCCAGAAAAAATTGAATCACTTGATGAGCAGGTTTCACGTGCTTATAAGCAACTCAATACTAAAGGTAGTGATATTGGCAAGTATATTTATTTAAATCAATTACATGATACGAATGTCACTTTATTTTATGCCTTAGCAGGTAAATATATTGAAGCAGTATTGCCGCTCATCTATACCCCAACGGTAGGAGATGCTGTTGAGCAATATAGTCACATCATGCGTCGACCAGGCGGTATTTATTTATCTTATAACCACCAAGATAAAATTGATGAAATCTTTGGTCAATATAAAGCTGAAGATGTGGATTTCATTATTGTGACCGATGGTGAGGCTGTTTTAGGCATTGGCGATCAAGGTATTGGCGGCATGGATATCAGCATTGGGAAACTAATGGTGTATATTGCCTGTGCCGGTTTGAATCCTGCACGCGTTTTGCCAATTCAATTGGATGTGGGTACTAATAATGAAACACTATTGAACGACCCGGAATATCTGGGTTGGAGAAATAAACGTTTAGAGGGTGAGCAATATAATGCCTTCATTAGCCGTTTTGTAAAAAGCGTACAAACTCATTTTCCAAAAGTATTTTTACATTGGGAAGATTTTGGTCGCGGGAATGCACGTCGTATTCTTGAAAAATATAAACCTGATATGTGTACCTTTAACGATGATATGCAAGGAACAGGAATTGTTGCTGCAGCCAATGTATTAGCGGGTGTCAATGCAGCAGGCGGAGAGCTTAAAGATCAAAAAATCATTATGTTTGGAGCCGGGACTGCAGGTTGTGGTATTGCCGATCAAATTTGTGATGTATTGCAATCTGGTGGGTTGACCGAAGCTGAAGCGCGCAATCAAATTTATTTGATTGATCGTTTTGGATTGGTGAGTGAGCATCTTGATGATATTCCTTCATTTCAGCAGCCTTATATTAAATCAAAGAATGAAGTTTCCAAATGGGGCGTTGCAGATACAAATAATGTTTCTTTATTGGAAACCGTTAAAAATATTAAGCCAACCATTTTGATTGGTGTTTCAACGGTGAGACATGCCTTTACCGAAGAAGTGGTAAGAGAAATGGCAAGTCATGTTGAGCATCCGATTATTATGCCACTCTCTAATCCAAACTCTCGTTCTGAAGCCGACCCTGTGGATTTGATTAATTGGACGGATGGTAAAGCAATTGTTGCAGCTGGAAGCCCTTATGCTCCTGTTGAGTATAAAGGTAAAACCTATCGTATTTCACAAGGAAATAATATGTTCATATTTCCAGGGCTAGGGTTAGGGACTATTGCAGTACAAGCTAATCGCATGACAGATAATATGATTCGTGCAGCATGTATTAAGCTTAGTGAATTTTCACCTTCTAGAAAAGATCGCGCTGAACCGCTATTACCTAAAACAAGTCAAGTGACAGAGGTGTCTCAAGCAGTGGCGATTGCTGTGGCTGAACAAGCTATTAAAGATGGCGTGGCTGAACGTACAGGTGATTTGAAGACCTTGGTGAAGCAGGCTTCTTGGCAAGCAAGCTATTATGATTATAAAAAGGCTTAGAAGGGCTTTGGTCTGAAATAATTTCACATTATAAAAGTGAAACAGTCATACCGGACTTGATCCGGTATTCAGGACCCAAACTCAAAATTAATCAAAAAACATTAGGTGTTGGCTGAATTTCATAAAAAAACAAAGCGCCTATAATCAATTTTAAGTTTTTGGAATTTCGACTTTGGATCAAGTTGGAATATGCATGTACTCACTAATTTTAATTAGATGGCGCTGTGCTGAATAAGCGCCCATTCAATAGACTCTTTCACCATAGGTGATTCTGTTTGAGCTAATCGATTCTGTAATGCAGTAACAGTGTCTTCTGAGGTTGGCGCATTTCCTAGAGCAATGGCAATATTTCTTTGCCATGCATTAAACCCAATTCTGCGAATGGCAGAGCCTTCGGTATTTTTAAGGAACTCATTTTCATTCCAATTAAAAAGATCAATTAAGTTTGGATTTTTGAAAAAATCTCGTGGGGCAAAATCCTTTTCTTTTGTTAAATTAGCATAACGATTCCAAGGACAGATAAGCTGGCAGTCATCGCAGCCATAAATACGTGTGCCAATAGCCTTACGGAATTCAATAGGAATGGGGCCTTTATTCTCAATGGTGAGGTAAGAAATACATCGACGGGCATCAACTGTTTTATTTGCGACGATTGCTTGTGTGGGGCAAATGTTAATACAAGCGGTGCATTTACCACAGAGGTCTTTAGTTATTTTAGGTTCATTTATTGCAGGCTCGTTTACCTCAAAGGGGATATTGGTATAAATAACCCCTAAAAAAAAGAAAGAGCCTTCTTAATGAAGTAGGTTCCCGTGTTTGCCAATGATGCCTAGGCCGGCTTTCTCAGCGAGAGGTTTTTCAAGAATAGGTGCGCTATCTGTAAAGGCACGGTACTGGTGTTCAGGGTAAAGCTCGGTAATGAAGTTTGCTAAGTTCTGAAGCTTCTTACGAATAACCTTATGGTAATCTCGGCCTAGGGCGTATTGTGAAAGAATAGCTTTATCGGATTTTTCTGAAAGGGTTTCTTTTACATTTGAGAGTTTTATTTTATGAGTCAGATAATCTAAAGAGACAACAATTGCGCGCTCAGTGCCAGGAACTAGCTGTTCAGGGTGAAGGCGTTTATCACCGTGTTTGGTCATATAATCCATGTCACCATGAAATTTTTGTTCAGTCCATTGGTGGTAGTGGGGGATATATTCTGCAAGATTACAGTCAGTAATAGAAATTTGACTAAAGCCTAACGCTTGTTTGGCGTGGTCCTGAATGAGTTTCCAGTTATTATCCATTATTTTAGGCAATAAAAAAGCAGGGGATCAAAATGCTTGATAGCATATGGTTCACCCTGCTTTCCATGATTTTAAAAACTTACTAAATAAATTAAGCGGTAGCTTTTACCCAACTACGTGATAAAAAGTTATCCATATTAAGTGCTGTGTTTTTAAAGTCAGAATTTTCTGAGAACATTGGTGTTGGTTCTGGCTGGTAGAAAGTAAATTTGTACTTTCTTGCAATACGTCTTAGATTGCTGACGCTGCAGTCAATTAACTTAGCGATTTCATGGGTTTCCATGCCATCGTTAATACAGCTTTGAAAAAAATCTACCACTGTGCTGTCGTACCTGTCCTTGATTCGTGCTTCTACAGTTGTTGCTTTCATTTTTCTTTCCTCCATAAATGACAAATTTCTTTGTATGAATATTGCTCAGCCTATGTCTTTAAAGGGCTACAGCATTTCCTCAACAACTAATCTAGACTATTCTCCCTATAAAATCCACAAAAAAAAGAAATTAAATTAATGCAGCAAAAGATTAAATAAAATCAAGACAATTTACATTTAGGTTTGGCAGGGAGCTAAAAGACGATTTATTTTTGATTAGAGTGTGGTTGAAATGCCCTCAATGAGGCCTATAATTTCTGCCTGTTTTAAAGGCCATTTATTGGTAGGTTCTTATAAA
>CAXBFV010000116.1:0-4674 GCA_963974985.1 uncultured Gammaproteobacteria bacterium
ATGGAGTAAGGGCAAAGTAGATGATATGGTTTGGGATTTTATCAATCAGAACCACAAACACCTTCTCCACAAGAGCGACGAATGGCAAGTGTTGGATCCTGCTCTTTAATCATCTCAATGGCGGTCAGCACTTTAGTACTCGGGCTGTCTACTTCAACGGTATAATCCTGCATATAAGGTTTCTTATCGACTTCAGGGTTATAACGATAAATTTTAAATTTAACTTTCATGTGTTCTCCTAGTATGAGCGTACTTTTGGCTGGAATGCTTCAATGGTTTTTGGTGACATATTCACATCACGTTTCCCAGCACGATCGCCCTCTAAAAAGTAAATACTATGCTTTTGCCAGTTTTCATCATCACGTTCTGGAAAATCTTCACGTGAATGCGCGCCACGACTTTCTTTACGTGTTAATCCAGACTTCGCTTCTGCCATTGCGCAGGCCATTAAGTTATCTAACTCAAGTGCTTCAAATCTTGCCATATTAAAGGTTTTGCTATGATCTTCTAAAGTGGCTTTACTAATACGCTCACGAATATTTTCAAGCGTCTTCAAACCTTCAGCCATGGTTTCTTCTTTACGAAATACACCAAAATCATTTTGCATCGCTTTTTGAAGCTCTTTACGTAAGTCAGATACTTTTTCACCACCTTTATTATTGTCCCAGCGCTTGAGTCTTGCTAACGCTCGCTCAATATCTGCTTCGGTTGTTTCTTGCATCACCATGCCAGATTTAATCGCGTCTTGTGCATGAATCCCTGCAGAACGGCCAAAAATAACCAAATCAAGTAAGGAGTTACTGCCTAAACGATTCGCACCATGAACAGATACAGAGGCACATTCACCTACAGCATAAAGCCCTTCTACAATAATATCATTACCCGCATCATCCACTGTCAAACACTGACCATGTACATTAGTCGGCGCCCCACCCATTACATAATGAGCCGTAGGCACGACAGGAATCATATCCTTCTCAGGATCAACGCCTGCAAAGGTTTTAGAAAGCTCAGAAATACCTGGTAAACGTGCTTTGATAATCTCTGGATCTAAATGTGTCAAATCCAAGTAAACACAATCAACACCTTCAAATTTACCACCACGGCCTTCTCTAATCTCTTGTTGAGACGCACGAGACACCACGTCACGACAAGCCAAATCTTTAGAATTTGGCGCATAGCGTTCCATATAACGCTCACCCTCTTTATTGCGTAAGATTCCACCTTCACCACGACAACCCTCTGTGACGAGAACGCCCGCTGAAGCAATACCCGTTGGATGGAATTGGAAAAACTCCATATCTTGTAATGGGAAGCCGGCACGTAATGCCATTCCCATGCCGTCACCCGTATTAATATGCGCATTGGTGCTGGACTGGAACATACGCCCACATCCACCTGTCGCCAGAATCGTTGTTTTCGCTTTAAAGAAAACTAACTCACCTGTTTCCATGCACATCGCAATCACACCGGCAACTTTATTGTCATCCGCTTTTACCAAATCTACCGCGTACCATTCATTAAAGAAGTTGGTTTCGTGCTTTAGATTTCCCTGATAAAGCGTATGCAATAAGGCGTGCCCTGTACGATCTGCGGCAGCACAAGTACGACTGGCTTGCTTTGTCACATCATAGTTTCGAGACATGCCACCAAAAGGACGTTGATAAATTTTACCATCATCTAAACGAGAAAAAGGCATTCCCATATGCTCAAGTTCAATGATCGCTTTCGGTGCATTTATACACATATACTCGATAGAATCTTGATCACCAATATAGTCAGATCCTTTTACAGTATCATACATATGCCAGCGCCAATCATCGGCTGCCAAATCATCTGTATCATCCCCGACATTCCCCAAAGAAGCCGCAATGCCCCCTTGTGCCGAAACCGTATGGGAACGTGTTGGAAAAACTTTAGAAATCACGGCAACATTTAGTCCGGATTGCGCAAGTTGATAAGAGGCACGCATTCCCGCACCACCAGCACCCACAACTAGGGCATCAAATTCTTTTACTGCTAAATCTTTTACATCAGTCATCTTTGCGCTTCCTTATGCCCACAATATTTTAATAACCCATATGAAACAGGTTACATAGCCTAAAATAGCTAATGTTTGAATCACACCTCTAACCACCGCGCAATGAATATAATCGGTTAAAATAGTCCAAATACCGATCCAACTATGTGCCAGTAAAGATAATACGGCTAATACAGTGATAACCTTCATCCAACCACAAGCAAATAAAGACTGCCAAGCATCAAAAGTAACGGGCCCCGAAAACAAAATAAAACCCATTAAAAACAAAACATAAACTAATAAAATAACGGCACTAACGCGCTGGATAAACCAATCTTTCATGCCATTTTTACCCAATGAAGTAATTGTATTATCTACCATATCCACACTCCCCAACAAATTGCGGCAATCACACCTAATGCAATCACCAACATTGAAGTTGCCTTCGCGGCACACATTGACTCACCTTTACCCACATCCATAAACAAATGACGCACACCTGCAAAAATATGATAGGTAATGGCACTCAACATGAGCCATAAGATAAACCCACAAAACCCACTGGTTAAGCCTTCTTTGACATTTTCAAAAGAAGCAGGACTTCTTAATGAGCAATCTAATGCCCAAATTAAAAAAGGAATTAGAATAAATAACAGAACACCTGATAAACGGTGTAAAATCGAACTAATTGCGGTAATCGGAAACCGATAATGCCGAATTGATCCGAGCCCAATATTACGAGGCCCTTCTTGCTTCATACGCTACTTCTCCTTAATTAACCTGAGTTAGACATTAAAAGCCAAATTAGAACTACGTCTTTTTAAACTTTCCTACGTCAAATCTCACCTAAAGTGCTCGAATTAGCGGTGCTAGTCTTGCGCGCTTTAGAATCATTTTCCTAGTTAACTTTAAAAATATTTGCTCTAAACTTTTACCCAATTTTAGCTTTTAATGTCTAATTCAGGTTTATGAATAAAACACTCATTATTTTAGCAGAATAATCACGTCATACTAGAGCGTATTAATATTTAGTTGATCATCTCGCCCACACAATCATGTTCATCCGCATCAATGATTTTAACCTCAACAAATTGACCTGTTTTTAAGCCCTTATCTTGGATGTTTTCAATCGCCACAACGCCATCCACTTCGGGTGCATCATACTGAGAGCGACCAAAAGCCACATCATCTTCAAGATTAACCATATCAATCAAAACTTTTTGAACCGTCCCTATTCGCGACTGCAATAGTTCAGCACTAATTTGCCCCTGCACTTCCATAAAACGCTCTAGGCGCTCCTGTTTAATATGCTCTGGCACCGGATCAGGCAACTCATTCGCACGCGCGCCATCTACATCAGAATAGGCAAAACAACCTACACGATTTAATTTTGCCTCCCCCAGGAATGCTAATAATTCTTCAAATTCTTCTTCGGTTTCACCAGGAAAACCTACAATAAACGTACTACGAATCACTAACTCTGGACACATCGCACGCCAACGCTTAATACTGGCCAAGGTATTTTCAGATTTAGCAGGACGCTTCATCAACTTTAAAATACGCGGGCTTGCATGCTGAAAAGGAATATCCAAATAAGGCAAAATTTTACCTTCAGCCATCAATGGGATAATTTTATCTACGTGAGGATAAGGATACACATAATGAAAACGCACCCAAATGCCAAGTTTTGCGAGTGCCGTGGCTAAATCAAATAAGCGTGTTTGGTAGGTTTCACCCTGCCACTGGCCTTCTTGATATTTTAAATCCACACCATAAGCACTGGTATCTTGTGAAATAATTAGCAGCTCTTTAACGCCTGCTTTCACCAAACGTTCTGCTTCCCATAACACACGATCAATAGGACGACTCACTAACTTCCCACGAAAAGAAGGAATAATGCAAAAGGTACAAGTATTATTACAGCCTTCAGAAATTTTTAAATAGGCAAAATGACGGGGCGTTAATTTGATACCTTGCTCCGGTACCAATGCCGTATGCTCACTATAAGCAATAGGCACATGTTTGTGTACCGCTGAAACAACCGCTTCATACTCATGCGCACCCGAAACACCTAACACATCAGGGTATTCATCCAGGATAAGGTCTTTTTCTTTGCCCAAACAGCCTGTCACCAGCACCTTGCCATTCTCAGCCATGGCTTCACCGATCGTATCTAATGACTCTTTCACCGCATCATTGATAAATCCACAGGTGTTGACCACCACAATATCTGCACCCTCATACTCAGGCACAATGTCATAACCATCTGAACGTAGTTTGGTTAAAATTCTTTCTGAATCAACTAAATTTTTAGGGCATCCTAAACTAACAAAGCCCACTTTTGGGCTTGCGTATATCTCTTCAATCATATTATTTCTCTTAAATCTGATAATCTGTTTTTAACTTTCGGTGATCAAAACACGGAATTTTCTGCCTTACTTTATAGAGGTTATCTAAATCGATTTCCGCCATTGCATTACCTTCACCAATAATCTGCAAAGCCTGAACTTCTCCCCAGGGATCCACAATCATACTGTGTCCATGCGTCATATGCCCATTGTCTTGATGATAGCCTGACTGATTGGCTGCCAGCACATAACATTGGTTTTCAATCGCACGCGCTTTAATTAATGGCCGCCAATGTACCACACCCG
>CAXBFV010000117.1:0-4671 GCA_963974985.1 uncultured Gammaproteobacteria bacterium
TGAACGTGATAATACACACTGCTAAAAAAGAGTGCAAGGTTATTTTACGGATTTCTGCACTCAAACTCAGGATAAATTTATTTCAATCACTATGCTTTAGACCAGCAAGGTGATTTAAGAGCTTCTCAAAGTGGAAAAAAATCTAGAAATAAGTAATCATTATACTGACGAACTTCCGGCAGACCTTATCCTTGATAACCATATTCGCACCGTTAAAAATAGCTGCTACTCTTACGTCAACCCCTCTAAAGCCCCCTTTTCAAAATTAATAAGCTACTCAAAAGAAACGGCAGATCTTCTTGGCCTATCTGATCAATTTTGTAAGTCAGAAACTTTTCTCCAAATATTTTCAGGCAACCAGTTTTTAAAAGAAATGAAACCTTATGCCTGCTGTTATGGCGGACACCAATTTGGAAATTGGGCGGGACAGCTGGGAGATGGTCGCGCCATAAACTTAGGAGAAGCCTCCTATGAAAACAAATCTTGGACCTTACAGCTCAAAGGCGCAGGCCCCACACCTTACTCTAGAGGTGGCGATGGTTATGCAGTCATGCGCTCTTCAATTCGAGAATATTTATGCAGCGAAGCCATGCACCACCTTGGCATTCCCACAACACGCGCACTAAGCCTCATCTCAACAGGCAAACAAATTCCTCGAGATATGTTTTATGATGGACACCCCAAATATGAGCCAGGCGCCATTGTTTGTCGTGTCGCACCCTCTTTTATAAGATTTGGGAATTTTGAAATTCATGCCGCACGTCAAGAAAAAGAGACTTTAGTAAAACTCATAGACTTCACCATTAAAAATCATTTCCCTCACCTAGACAAGCCTTCTCAAGAGACCTACCTCAAGTGGTTTGATGAAGTTTGCTCATTAAACTTGGAAATGATCGTTCATTGGATGCGCGTGGGGTTTGTTCATGGCGTCATGAATACAGACAACATGTCCATCCTGGGGTTAACGATTGATTACGGACCTTATGGCTGGCTTGAGGGTTATGACCCAATCTGGACGCCCAATACAACTGATAAGGACTATCGACGATATTGTTACAGCCAACAACCTTCCATCACCCTTTGGAATCTCACAAAACTTGCGCAGGCTATTTCACCTGTCTTTGAAGACATCTCTGATCTTGCAGAGATTTTAGAGCAACAGGCAAAAAGCTTAGATAAAAAACTTAACGCAATGCATGCCCAAAAACTTGGGCTAGAGTCTTACCAAACTAAAACGGATAAAGCACTTATTGAAGAACTATTAAAAGCATTAGAAGCTCATGAAATTGACTTTACACTTTTCTTTCGAGCCCTATCGAACATTGATAAAGCAATTCAATTAGAAAAAGCCTCTGATGCTGAATTAATTACCCCAATCAAAGAGGCCTACTATTTGTCTGAAAGTCTTACAGATCAATCTATCAAAATAATGGCTAACTGGTTACGAAAATATATCACACGCTTACAACAAGACTCACAAACCAATACTGAGCGTAAAAAGAAAATGGATGCCGTTAACCCAAAATATATCTTAAGAAACTATTTGGTACAGCTTGCAATTGATGCGGCAGAAGCCGGGGATAGTTCAAGAGTAGATGAATTGCTTGAGCTTTCTAGAAACCCTTACGATGAGCGGCTAGATAAAAAAATATTTGCCAAAAAACGCCCTGAATGGGCACGCAATAAAGCAGGTTGCTCTATGTTGTCTTGCAGTTCTTAAGCAAATATCTCCTTCACTTGCTTAGACAATGCCTGAGCAAGCGCCACATGCCCTTTTTCATCCAAATGTAATCCATCTTTAGGGGATGGATTAGCCACTTTTGAGGCATCTAAAAAATGGCAGTTTTCATATTCTGCTACTTGTTGATAGAGTCTTGCCAAGCACATGGATTTTGCCTCTCCGTCTTCAAACATTTCTACCCAAGCATTATTCATATCATGCACCAAAATAGGAGAAATCAATAAAATTTCAGGCTTTTCACCTAACCCACAATTACTTGCTTTAATTGTTTGAACAAGTTGCCGCGCACCTGCCGCCACTTCTATAGGCCTAGAGCTAATGTACTGTTTCAAATCGTTAGTCCCAAGCATAATCACCACAAGATCTAGAGGCGCATGGGAATTTAAACAAGCAGGTAAATAAACTTTGCCATTTACACCTTCCGACAAAGGGTCTTCAAATACAGTTGTCCTACTATTAAGACCTTCTTCAATAACATGAAAGTCTATTCCAAGCTCTTCAGCTAAAATACCAGGATAACGTTGGCTTCTAGCGTAGCGTTTAAAACTCAAATTTGCATTATCCAAGCTCCCAGGGACAAAACCCCAAGTATTGGAATCACCATAAATTAAAATATTTTTCATTTTTAAAATTCCCGCTATTATTAAATTTTACAAAAGTAGTATAATTAAAGCCCGATTAAGAGACCTATGCAAAATTTAAAACTCTAAAATCATCTGCTTATTCTCAACTTCACTCAGCTTTACACCAAGCCCTAATAATCGAACACCATATTGGGTTTTGGTATAAAGCTCATCAAATAATAATTCAAAAAGCTCAAAGTCATATTCACATGTTTGTCGAACCACGCTAATTTTATTGAATTTAGTATCCGTTAGTTTTACAAATATACCCGACACTTTTTTCTCATACTCTGTAGAAACACGATTTAATAAGTTTTCATAAAGCAACTGCAGGTTTTTTACACAATCCATCTTTTCTTGGAGATCATGAGGGTAAGTATTTTCAACACCAATCGATTTACGAACTCTGTCAGGATTAACTTCACGGTGATCCACACCTCGACAATAGTCATATAAATTGAAGCCAAACTGCCCAAATCTCTGCTTCAAGTCTTGTTTAGAAAAGCACTGTAAATCTCGGCAAGTTTTAATATCCATATTGTACAATTTTTCTTGCATCACTTTCCCCACACCAAATAATTTCCCTACTTCTGAATCCGAAATAAAATCCATTACGTTTTGTGGCGTAATAACATAAAGGCCATTAGGTTTATTAATATCACTGGCGATTTTTGCGAGCAGCTTATTAGGCGCCACACCGGCCGAGGCCGTCAAGCTTGTCGCCTGAAAAATATCCTGTTTAATGGCTTTGGCAATCAAAGTCGCACTATTTGAAAAGTCATCAATTTCCGACACATCCAGATAGGCTTCATCTAAAGACAATGGCTCCACTTTTTCTGTAAAGCTATAAAACACCTCTCTAATTTTTTCAGAGGCTGCTTTATATTTAGCCATACTTACAGGCAAGATAATCAAATCAGGGCATTTTTCTAAAGCGACTTTTGACGACATTGCTGACCGCACGCCAAAGCGTCTCGCCACATAATTGCAGGTGCACAACACCCCTCGATTATTGCCAGAACCGCCTACTGCAAAAGGCACTTCCTTTAAATAGGGTTTATCTTGCTCCTCTACTTGGGCATAAAAATAATCGAGATCGATATGAATAATTTTACGCATAACTGAATCAATGCAACCCTAAAAAATTTTATGCGCTTCGATCTAACAAATACTGAAGCATCATCGGTACCGGTCGACCTGTTGCATAGGCTTTCGAGAAGTCACCCATTGCAGAACCCGCAATATCTAAATGCACCCATTTATATTTTTCAGTGAATCTAGCCAAAAACATTGCTGCCACAATCGAACCTGCTGAACGATCTCCGACATTAGCCATGTCTGCTGTATCACTGTCTAACTTAGAGTCGTACGCTGGCGTCATCGGCAAATGCCAACCCAAATCACCTGCTTTTTTACCCGAAGCCAGCAAGTCATCAATTAAGCCATCATCATTTCCAAATACACCAGTATACTCATCCCCTAAAGAAATAATAATCGCCCCCGTTAAGGTTGCCATGTCAATAACATATTCAGGGTCATACTTTTCAATATACGTCAGCGCATCACATAAGATTAGACGCCCTTCTGCATCGGTATTCAAAATTTCTACTGTTTGCCCCGACATGCTTTTCAAAACATCTCCTGGACCACCCGTGTCAAAGGTCACTCCTTTTCCAACTAAGACAATAGGCTTTTCATCTTTTTTGCCACCATTGTATTCAAGATTAATCAGATAGTTTCCAAATTTGCTACCACTGCCTACGGCACGCAAACACTCCATGCCCAGCTTTTCCATTTCCTTGTCATCTAAACAATTGAAATTCATTTTAGAAGAAGTTTTCGCCAAGGCTTTTGCTTGGTCTCTCAAGTATTCTGGGACTGCTACGTTTGGTGGTGTGTTTTTTAAATCACGTGCAAAATTTCGCCCGTGAGAGATAGCGACAGCATGTTGAACTGCTTTATTTGCCGCCTCTAAATCAACGTCATCATTTACCAATATCAACATTTTTAATAACGGACTTTCAATTATTTTCTTTTCTGACTTATAGGTATCAAAATCATAAAGGCTAACAAAAGACGTTTCGACAGTTTGACGTGTTTTTTGATAATCATCTTGATCAGTCACAGCTAACTGAACCAGTGTATTCACCATGTCCTTTGAGCCTGTTTCGTTTAAAACCTTAATTAATTTTGACGTTACTTTTTGGTATGCAGCTAAATTAAACTTTCCTGCTTTTCCACAGCCAACTAATAATACTCTGTCAGCAACAACGCCCTTAATATCAAAAAGCATCAGCGTTTGGCCAA
>CAXBFV010000118.1:0-4659 GCA_963974985.1 uncultured Gammaproteobacteria bacterium
AAAAACCACCATCAACAGAAAAATAAAAATTAATATTTTTTAATCATATAACCCTATATTTATTGTTTAAGGAAAATAAGCAATGGCTTCTGCTTCAACTTGAACACCCTTAGGTAAAGCAGACACTTCGACTGCAGCGCGAGCAGGATAAGGTTCATCAAAGTAACGCGCCATGGCTTCGTTCACTAAAGCAAACTTACTAAGGTCTGTAAGATACAAATTAACCTTCACAATATTTCCCATGGTGCCGCCGGCAGCCTTAACCACTTCAGACATATTCTTAAACATCTGTTCTGCCTGCTTTGAAAAATCTTCTGAAACCACTTCCATGGTTTGAGGATCTAAAGGGATTTGACCTGAAATATAAAGCGTATCTCCTGCCTGCACAGCTTGGGAATAAGTTCCAATTGCACTGGGGGCATTTTTTGTTGCAATTACTTTTTTCATCTTTTCTACTCCATTAACAATTTGAGATTTGGTGGGTTTATTAATACTAAGAGGTGTAGCTAATGCCTGCGACATTAGCAAAACTGCTCCTGAAAGGACTGATAAAATAGACAGAATTTTTTTGTCACAATTATTTGTTTCATCTATTTTACTCTACTAAAGATTTAAGCTCTTTGGCTTTCATTGATTTAAATTCAAATTCATCCACCTGCAAAGCGTCAAACCTTGCAGCCTCAGCTTCTTGGAGTTTATTAAACTCTTCTTCGCTTATCACTTCTTTTTCTAAAGCTTCATCTAGCAAATTCTCAAGTGCTTTTTTAGGCAATTTTTTAGACTTTATGGCGGCACTTAATCTTTTGTAAAGCTCACTACATGCCAAGACTTTTTGGAATGCATTTTCAACTCTATCCAAAGGCTGACTTGAATCACCCGACAAATATAAACGTTTTTTAATACGGTCACGATAACTATTATTCCGCATAGATAAACTTGCACATTCATGCTCTAACTTATCTGAAGGTGCTTTAAATGAGCGTCCATAAGGCAAAGCCAAACAACGCATCACGCATCCCAAAATTTTTGATGGGAAATTGCCGCAAAATGAGATTAGAGCTTCCTGCGCATCATGCAAAGCGTATTGTATTGCCCATTCTGCATAAACCTGCTCTTCTTTTTGTTCACCATTATCTTTAAAGTATTTTAGAGTTGCTGAAGCTAGATACATGTTTGATAACACATCACCCAACCTAGCAGATAACCGCTCTTTACGCTTAAGGTCTCCACCCAGATAAATAAGTGACAAATCTGAGATCCATGCAAAAATATAGCTCAAACGTGCTATTTTTTTATAATAGGGTTTTAATGGTGACTCAGGCACTTTAATGAAAAACCCACAGGTTAGACCTGTCCAAACGGTACGAACTTTATTTCTCATTGAGTAGCCCGCATGCTGCCATAAAAGTGTATCAAATTTTGCACGCGCATGTTCTGGATTTTCATCCGTCATCGCATAAAACTCTTTTTGAACAAATGGATGGCAAGCCATGGCACCTTGACCAAAGATTAATAAATTACGGGTCATAATATTGGCACCTTCAACGGTAATTGAAACCGGTGCGCCCATATAGCTTGTAGAAAGATAGTTTCTCGGGCCCAATACAACAGCTCGTCCCGCATGAATATCATAAGCCTCTAACAAAGCCTCACGCGCCTTGTCCGTCATATGGCATTTAGCAATGGCTGAGGCCACTGATGGCTTAATGCCATGATCAACCGCTGCCACAGTCAGCTCTCGAGAAGCTTGAATCATATAACTAAAGCCGGCTATTTTAGCCATCAACTCTTCTACCCCTTCAAATTTTCCAATCTCCATGCCAAATTGCTTTCTAAGCGTCGAATAAGCGCCTGTTGAAACATAGCTTAAGGAAGAGCTTGCAGTCCCTAGTGCTGGTAATGAAATAGAACGTCCAATAGAAAGACACTCCACCAACATTCTCCAGCCTTCTCCAGCCATTTTTTGGCCACCGATAATATAATCTAAAGGTACAAAAATATCTTTGCCACGTACGGTCCCGTTCATAAAAGGTAACTGTGATGGAAAATGACGATTCCCAATATCCAAACCTTCTGTCGTTCTTGGAATCAGCACACAGGTAATGCCTTCTTCACCTGTGCCTGCTAAAAGTTTTTCAGGATCTTTTAACTCGACGGCTAACCCCACCAATGTCGCCACAGGTGCCAAAGTAATATAACGCTTATTAAAATTAAGCGTCATGCCTAAAACTTCTTGGCCATCAATCATTTTTTTACCCACAACACCCGTTGAAGATAAAGTTGTCGCATCACTTCCTGCCTGAGGCTCGGTTAATGCAAAACATGGAATTTCTTTACCCTTAGCCAGGCCTGGAAGATATTGGTCTTTTTGTGCTTGTGTTCCATAATGATGCAGAAGCTCGCCTGGCCCAAGCGAATTAGGCACCATAACCGTCACACTACCCACACCCGTGCGCGAAGCAATCTTAAGTACGATCTCAGAATGCGCGCGTGCAGAAAAACCTTTACCACCATACTTTTTATCAATCACAAGACCAAAAAAGCCTTTATCTTTCATAAACTCCCAAACATCATCAGGCAAGTCCCGAATCTGCATAACTTTCCAGTCATCAATCATGGCACAAAGTTCATTCGTCTCATTATTAACAAAGCTTTGTTCTTCTTTTGTTAATGTGTGCTTAGGTACTGCATGAAGCCTTTCCCAGTTTGGCTGACCTCTAAACAAATCTTGTTCAATCCAAGTATCCCCAGCATTCAAGGCAGTCTCTTCAGTTTTGGAAAGTTTTGGAATGGATTTTTTAAAAATTGAAAATAGTCGATCTGAAAGCAGATATCTTCTAAGTGGGGTTATATTTAAAGGTATTGCAATCACTAAATAAACAATCCACATCGTCAACTCAGCGCCACCTGACAACCACCCCAAAAGACTTGAAGCAATGAGTATAACTGCTGCAATTATCGTCCAAACCATCAAGCTCAATGCATTATATACACAAGCCAACGATACCACTACAAGCAAAAGCACCATGAGTGTATTCATTTATTTCTCCATGTTTAGTAAATAAAATTACGTACCTCTTGAGTATATACGCATCAAGCTATAATGAAATAGAGCCTAACTACAACCCCATAATTTATATAAATAAATGGACCAGAAATTGACTTAAAATCTATTTCTAACTAAACCTATTATTAGGATAGTCTTTAGTTTGTAATCACAGATGCGAAGAAGAAAAGGCCATAAAATTTTTGATACGCGCTGGATATGGTATTTCTGCGCCGTAATGATTTATATCATCGTTGTCAATTTACCTCTTCCAGAGTTTACAGCTCCAGGACAGCATTGCCTCGCTGTTTTTGCCGTTGCTGCCTTCCTTTGGATTACAAATCTTTTTCCGATCGCCGTCACCGGTATTATCGTGCTCTTTCTGCTACCCATGTCAGGCAGCATTTCCCCCAGCACCACCTATAGTTATTTTGGAAACAGTGCTGTTTTCTTTGTTTTAGGTGCCTTTATTCTGGCAAGCCCCGTCATGCGGTCTGGTCTAAGCACCCGCATTGCCATCACCATTATTTCAAAATTTGGGAAAGGCCCAAAACGTCTTTTATTAAGCATCTTTATGCTGTCAAGTTTTCTTGCATTCATCATCAGCGAACATGCAGTTGCCGCTATGCTATTCCCCATTATTATGGAAATCGTGAAAGCCGCTGAAGCGCCCAAAAATAGCAAATTTGCTTTTGCGGCCTTTATGGCGATGGCTTGGGGTGCAATGGTTGGAGGGACTGCAACTTTGTTAGGCGGCGCCAGAGCACCACTTGCTATCGGTATGCTACAAGCAGACACAGATAAAACGATTAGTTTTGTGGAATGGACCATGTGGACTCTACCGGCTGTCTTAATCATTCTTTCCATCTGTTTTTGTGTTTTACTTTTCATCATCAGAGGTCATGTTTTTAATATTGACCTAGCACGTGAGAAACTTTTACTGCATAAAGGAAAACTTGGTAAACTTTCCAGACGTGAACTTTACACTATACTAATTTTAGTATTCACCATTACGCTTTGGATTATGTATGGCAACGAATGGGGACTTGATTGGATTGCACTATTAGGTGTTATTTTAGCTTTTGCACTCCGTATCACCAGCTGGCGCGAAGTTGAAGAAGACGTCAAATGGGGTATTTTCATCATGTACGGTAGCGCAATTGCTCTAAGTGCCGCATTAAGGGATACCGGTGCCGCTCATTCAATTGTTCAAATTTTGCTAAATGCAGGTATCGATTCTCCACTTGTGATTTTTATTGTCTTAGCCTCAACCGCAATCATCCTGACAGAAATCATGAGTAACGCTGCAGCCGTTGCTGTCCTTTTACCCATTGGCCTTGCCCTTGGAGCAGAGTACGGCATAGACCCACGCGCCATAGCTATAGGGATCGCCACCTGTGCTGGACTAACATTCGTATTACCCGTCAGCACGCCTGCCATGGCGCTTGTCACCAGTTGCAGTTACGTCAATCGTAAAAAAGCTATTTCTTGGGGGATTTTCTTGAAAATTATTGCCTTTGCCGTCTTCATGGGAATGGTGTTAATTTACTGGCCAATGGTGGGTTTATCTGTAATCAACAACTAGCCAGCACTTTTCCTGGACGACGCTTATT
>CAXBFV010000119.1:0-4652 GCA_963974985.1 uncultured Gammaproteobacteria bacterium
CAGCGGGCTGAAAGATAAATTTAATTTTACCCGTAAACTCAGCAGTTCTATCACGTAATAAATCAGCAGCAGCGAGCAGTGTGGCAGTATGGCCATCATGGCCACAAGCATGCATTTTTCCTTCATTTTGAGATTTATAAGGTAGGTCATTCATCTCGGTAAGGGGAAGGGCATCCATGTCTGCACGCAAAGCAACAGTAGGGCCAGGCTTGCCAGAATCTAGAATGGCTGTAAGGCCTGTTTGAGCAATACCCGTAGTGGTTTTGTAACCCAAAGAAATAAGCGTTTGATTAACCAATTGGATTTTGGTGGATTTTTTGTCGAATATCAATATAAGGGGAAAGTTTACTTCTATCCATTGTGGTGCCCGATGTTAGGAGTGTTTTGTTCTATTATACTTTTAAAAATAAAGTTATGTCATTTTTATAGTTAAGCGAGCATTAAATAATGAATATTAGTTTACTGTTGATGGGGATTTTACTCCTTTCTATATTTTCACAATGGATTTCTTGGAAGCTGAGATTGCCAGCAATTTTATATTTGGTAGTGACTTGCTTTACTCAGGTGTTTCTTTGGCAGTGAGTATTATTTTATTTGAAGGCTGCATGTCTCTTAAGATTAAGGAAATTAAAGGTGTCGAAAAAGTAGTGCGGAATTTGGTAACTGTTGGTTTATTAATGACAGCTGTTGTGACGACCATTCTTGTGCGATTTATGTTTGATTTTCCTTGGGGGGTTGCAGCCCTTTTAGGAGCAATTACATCTGTTAGTGGGCCTACTGTTGTGGTGCCTATCTTAAGAAGTATTAGACCTACTAGAAAACTGGAAAGTGTTATCAAATGGGAAGGGATGTTGATTGATCCCATTGGAGCATTATTAGCAGCTTTGGTTTTTACTGCAATTATTAATTTTTCTAAATTTGAAGCCGTAACAGAAATTTTGTTACATATCCTAGGTGTGATTATTTTAGGTATTGGTTTAGGACTTGCTGGAGGGTATTTTATTGGAACGGTTTTACGTAAACACTGGGTGCCTGACTACTTACGAAACTTGTTTGTATTGAGCATAGTGGTTTTTGTTTTTTCTATTGCAGACTATGCAGTAGAAGGGGCCGGCTTATTGGCCGTGACGATTATGGGTATTTTTGTTGGAAATGTCTGGGAAAATTATATTGATGAAGTGGTGGATTTTAAAGAGCATCTGAGTGTGCTCTTGATTTCAGTTTTGTTTATTATACTCAGCGCTAATATTAGTTTTGAAAATCTAGAAAAAGTAATTGTCCCTGCAGTTATTCTTATTGTGCTTCTGCAGTGCGTACTCCGCCCATGTGTTGTGATGCTTTGCGCTTGGGGAAGTGATTTAAATTGGCGTGAGCGTTTATTATTGGGTTGGGTGTTTCCGAGAGGAATTGTTGTGGCGGCGGTGGTAGCTTTGTTTTCAGCAAAACTTATTGCAATGGGGACAGCAGAATATGAATACTATGGTCATATTTTATCGTTATTAGCTTTTTTAATTATTATCGGCACAGTTTTAATCCCAAGCTTAACAGCGCCTTACTTGGCAAAGCTCTTAGGTGTCGCTGAGCCAGACCAGAATGGCTTTCTTATTATTGGCGCTAATACACTGGCGATTGAGGTTGCAAAAGCTTTAAGAGAAGAAAATATTCCTGTGGTCCTAGCAGATGAAAAGTGGTCAAGAGCAAGTGCTGCGCGTTTGGAGGGTTTAAAATGTTATTATGGGAATCCTGCAACGGAACATGCTGACTGGCATATTGATATGGTGGGGATAGGAAAGGTTTTGGGCTTATCGGAAGATCATCAAGTCAATACACTTTCAGCGATAAAGTATTATCACGAGCTTAGCAGTGATGCTATTTTTATTCTACCCTCGAATACTTTGGCTCAAAACCAGCAAATGACCTTATTAGATAAGCGTTACGGTAAGCGTCTTTTTTCAGAGGATAAAGACTATAAAGCATTTAAACTTTTAATGCCCGACTCTTCAATAAAATGCACTAAAATCACAGAGGATTTTACCTGGCTCAATTACCTTGAATCTTACAAAAATCAAAAAATTGAAGTGCTTCCTTTATTTTCAATTACTCCAAAAGGAAAGGTTCATGTTTTTTCACCAGATACTTCAATTTCTGTTGTGGAAGGATGGCGTGTGATCGCTTTGGTTTCAAACGAATGAGATTTAATTTTCAGTATAAATTATTCACTATAATAGCGTTGAGATAATAACTGTAAAATTTTTTAGGCTTAACTGTTAATGAACCACTTGAAATCATTTAGGTTTAAGATAGAATTAGGTCTGCTTTCGGGCCCATAGCTCAGTTGGTTAGAGCACCGGACTCATAATCCGTTGGTCGTAGGTTCAAATCCTACTGGGCCCACCAATTTAATTTCTGAAATCCTCTTCATTCTAAAATGAATATATTTTTATCCAATTCCAAAATACTGTGCTTGTGGATGTGCATAATAAACACCTGAAACACTGGCCGCAGGCATCATTGCATAACTTTCGGTAAGTACCGTACCAATCTCATCGGCTTTTAACCAATCGAATAAAATGCATTTTTGATCATGATTGGGGCATGCAGGATAGCCATATGCTGGGCGAATTCCGCGATATTTACATTTAATAATCTCTTTATTACTAAGATCTTCATAAGATGAGTAGCCCCAAAATTCCTTACGCACACGTTCATGCAGATGTTCAGAGAAAGCTTCTGCTAGACGATCGGCTAAAACTTTTACCATAATTTCATTATAGTGGTCATGCTCTTCGACAAACTGATTGGCGATTTTTGTGGCACCAAAAATGGAAGTGATAAACCCACCGAAGTAGTCCTTTATATTTGATTGCGCAGGTGCTATAAAATCAGTCAAGCTGAGGTAAGATTTTCCTGTAGGCTTTTCATTGGTTTGACGAAGATTAGTGAAAGTGTGTATGGGTGTTTTTCTATTTTCATCCTCATAAATTTCAATATTCTCAGCATCATCACTATTGGCAGGTTGAATGCTTATAATCGCTTTGGCCGTTAACCATTTTTCATCAACGATTTGTTTTAGCATGTTTTGAGCATCATTAAAAAGTTTTTGGGCTTCTTCACCTTTTTTAGGATCATTTAAAATTTTAGGATAGCTGCCTTTTAATTCCCAAGCTTGGAAGAAGGGTGTCCAGTCAATTCTATTGAATAGTCGTTCAATAGGGTAATCTTGCCATACTTCTCGGCCTATTAATTTTGGTATATCAGGGGTATGTATTTTCCAGTCTGCTTGAAATTTATTTTCACGTGCGAATTCAAGTGATACTTTTTTACGTTTAATTTGTTGCGCATCAAAGCGTGCTTGAAATTTTTGATGTTCTGCCTTAATCTCAAGATGGTAATTAGGACTAAGCGTAGAACTTAAAAGCTGTGTCATGGTGCTGACTGCTCGAGAGGCATCTATTACGTGTACCGTAATCCCTTCAAGGTAGAAAGGCGCAATCTTGACCGCCGTGTGCATTTTAGAAGTTGTGGCGCCGCCAATGATTAATGGAATATTCAAGCCTTGGCGCTGCATTTCCTTGGCCATGGTTGCCATTTCATCAAGAGAAGGGGTGATGAGTCCACTTAGGCCAATAGCATCAGCATTCTTAGCTTGGGCAGTATCAATTATTTTTTGATACGGAACCATCACCCCTAGGTCTATAACATCATAGTTATTACATTGAAGTACGACGCCCACGATATTTTTACCAATATCATGAACATCACCTTTAACGGTTGCCATGATGATTTTACCTTTTGATTGTTGTTTGCCTTGTTTTTCAGCTTCGATGAAAGGAATAAGGTGAGCTACAGCCTGTTTCATGACGCGTGCAGATTTAACTACCTGTGGGAGAAACATTTTCCCAGAGCCAAAAAGATCACCTACGATATTCATGCCCGCCATGAGCGGACCTTCAATCACTTCAATCGCTCTATCAAAAGTAATTCTCGCGGCTTCTGCATCCTCTAAAATGAATTCATTAATCCCTTTTACTAAAGCATGGGCAATACGTTTTTCGACGGGTTCTTTTCGCCAAGAAAGATCAACTTTCTGGGATTTATTTTCCGACTTTACATTTTGAGCATAATCCAGCAAATTATCTGAGGCGCTTGGGGTTTTATTAAAGAGGACATTCTCCGTAAGCTCGCGCAACTTCGGCTCTAATTCTTCATAGAGTCCCATTTGACCTGCATTGACAATTCCCATGCCCATACCAGCTTGAATGGCATGGTATAAAAAGACGGAGTGAATGGCTTCGCGCACGGTATTATTACCACGAAAGGAAAATGAGATATTACTTAAACCACCAGAGATAAGCGTATGAGGTAACCTTTTCTTAATTTCAGCCGTCGCTTCAATGAAGTCTAGTCCGTAACGATTATGCTCTTCCATAGGCGCGTTCACAAATTTCAACTTTCCGCTTAAATGTATCCGCTTGTCCTGACTCATCAAAGGCCATGACGACAACAGCCGCACCATATTTTTGTGCAAGAGTCGCGTGATGAATAAATTCTGCTTCACCTTCTTTTAAACTAATAGAATTAACAATCCCTTTTCCTTGGATGCATTTGAGCCCGGCTTCTAAAATTTCCCATTTAGAGGAATCCAGCATAAT
>CAXBFV010000120.1:0-4644 GCA_963974985.1 uncultured Gammaproteobacteria bacterium
AAGATTCTGGTGGTGTTTATGTGGTGCCTGCCTTGGCGGGTTTAGGTGCGCCTCATTGGGATCAATCTGCAAGAGGTGCTATTTTAGGCTTAACGCGTGGTAGCTCAAGCGCGCATATTACCCGTGCTGCATTAGAAAGTATTTGTTATCAAGTGAATGACCTAGTCAAAGCAAAAGAAGCAGATTCAGGTTTGAAAGTCTCGGAGATGCGCGTTGATGGCGGGGCTGTAGTTAACAATTTATTAATGCAATTCCAAGCAGATATCATGCAGCATACGAAAGTGGTGCGACCTCAAGTTTTAGAAACCACCGCTTTAGGAGCCGCTTATCTTGCGGGCCTCGCCGTTGGTTTTTGGAAAGACATTGATGAGTTAAAAGCCAAATGGAGTTGTGAGCGTGTTTTTGAGTCAGAGATGGAAAAAGAGCGGGCTGATAAATTTATTCGAGGTTGGAATAAGGCTTTGGGTCGCGCTAAAAACTGGGAAGAGTAATCCGCATAAATTAATTGCTGGCACATGCTATTGTTAAAATTTCGTTTGCAATGCTCATTTAGTTATACCTAAATTGCGCTTTCTCACTTATTTTGCCTCAGTCTGCACTCAGCTATTAAGTTTTGCTGAAATCAATAGTTGGTTTTTTAAGTTATAGCCTGGCCTAAGAGGGTTTGTTTTTTTTAAGTCGTTGGCTTTTCCAATAAACCTCTGAATGATCGTTTTCTTTATTAATGTATCGAGCGCAGACAAATAAGTAATCTGAAAGGCGATTAATATATTGCAGTAGAAATTCTGAAATTTCTTGATGCTGGGCTAATCTGGCAAGGTTTCTTTCAGCTTTACGTGCATAGGCGCGGGCATAGAAGCAGTCTGCTGCTGCAAAGTCACCTCCTGGCAAGATGAACTCCTTTAAAGGTGCAAGCTGATTATTTAAGAGATCAATTTGTTGTTCTAGAAATAAAGTATCTGCGCCAGCAATTTTGGCATGTTCTGGCATCGCGAGTTCAGCGCCATAATTAAACAGTTGGTGTTGGATGTCAGTAAGCGTTTCTTTGACCTTTGATGTTGGCTCAAGTTTGCTGATTGTAAGGCCGATCAAAGAGTTTAGCTCGTCGATATTGCCAATACATTCAATAATGAGTTCACCTTTATGGATGGGCGCTCCAAATGCTAAAGAAGTATGACCTTTGTCGCCAGTTTTTGTATAAATTTTTGAAAGTCTGAAACCCATGAGATTACGCTAGTCTTGTGATGGTGCTATACGATACCAAAGACGACTTACGGATGGATAGAAAAATATTATAAATTTGCTGAATTCACCGCTTTGATATAAGGGATGCTGTGCTACACTTTAGTGCATAATATCTTGTATTTGGGCTGTTCTCTTTGATTGAATCAAAACTAAAAAATGTAAAGATGCTAATTCTAGATGTGGACGGTGTCTTAACAGACGGTCGTATTATTATTGGTAATGATGGCGAAGAGTTTAAATTCTTTAATGTCAAAGATGGTCTGGGTATTAAGCTTTTGCAAAAATTAGGGCTTGTTGTTGCGGCAATTACAGGAAAAAATTCTCATATTGTGCAGTCCCGACTTTCAGCATTAGGTATTTTAGATATTTATCAAGGGCAGATTAATAAACTCGAAGCGTTTGAAGATTTGCTTGGGAAATATAAAATTAAGCCTGAGCAAGTCGCTTATATGGGGGATGACTTGCCTGATTTGCCTTTGATGCAAAAAGTAGGTGTTTCAATTATTCCAAAAGATGCACATGATTTATTGAAAGATTTTTCTGATTATCAGTGTGCTTTAAAGGGTGGTAAGGGTGCTGTACGTGAAGTCTGTGATCTTATTTATCAGGCGCATGGGCTAACAGAAAAATTGCTTGAAGATTACTTAACCATTGGCGAGGCAGGCAAGTATGCGGCTGCTATTTAGTAAGCGTTCTATTTTTTCAACGCTTGGCTTGGCGCTTGTTGTCGGGGTTACCAGCTGGATATCGATTCAGTCTGCACAAAACTATCAGGATTCTTCGGTTATTCCTGGTGATTTTGTGATTAACACAGGCAAGGGCGTTACTTTTCATCAGTTAAATGAAGAAGGAAAAATTAAATATATTTTGCATGCTGATACGATAGAGCGTATGGAAGATGGGCATGCTCGTATGCAGCAAGTGAAATTAGAAATGTATAGTGCTGATGCAGGGCATCCGCCTTGGATACTGACCTCTAAAACAGCAGAGATTACAAAACACAATGAAGAAATAAATTTACAGGGAAATGTAGTGTTATCTCAAGCTAAATATGGCCAGCAAAAGCCCATTAGAATGACAACCACACAAGTGTACGTGTACCCTAAAAAAAGTGCAGCTAAAACAAACAAGCCCGTTAAAATTGTAGAGTTAGATTCAAAGAATATTATGACAGGTGTCGGTATGAAAGCTGAATTTAACCCATCCGTTATAACCGTATTATCACAAGTAAGAACCTATTATGAATCAGAAAATTAAACAAATCTCATTTTATTTTATAGCCCTATTTTTAGGGATGCAAAGCGCTTTTGCACTGCTACCTTCGGCGAATATATTTGGGAAGATTTCAGGTCAAGACGGTCAAAAATCAGTGACAATTTGCAGTGATAGCATTACCTATGACCATGCTCAGCATACGGTTACTTATAAAGGGAATGTAACCGTACTTCAAATTCAAGGTGTGGCGATCCAATGTCAGGCAGGGGGAGGTGCTTTTCCGGAATTGCTTTCTAAGAAGTTGCCTAACACGGTTCTCTGGGTGAGTGGGAAATCTGGCGACTACTCTGAAATTAGTCTGAAAGAGTTGGCTGGCGCAAAAAAACTTTGTAAAGCTCAAGATGGGTGTCGTTTTATCAGTGGACAGAAATTAATTATTAACCTGAACCCAAAAACAAATAAAGTTAGTCAGATTAAAATGACTGTGAATGATGAAAAAGAAAATGCCATTTATTATTCATGGCCTAAGAAGGAAAAAGGGAAGTCTCAGAAGAATAATGAAGTACTTGCATTGGGTGAAAGTCTACAGTATTTGACGGAAAAACATTTGTTAGAAGTAGAGGGGCATGCAAAAATCACCCAAGGCGAGAATAACTTCTCAGGTGAAAAAGTCACTTATGATACAAAATCAAAGTTTATTAGTGTGCCGAATACAGGTGGACGTTCAACAATGGTGATTGATAACGGTGTTTTAGAGGGAAAATAATGTGAGTGTTAGTATTTTAAAGGCCGGGAATTTAGGTAAAAAATATAAGTCTCGCTGGGTGGTGAATGATGTTTCATTAGAGGTTAAGTCTGGCGAAATTGTAGGGCTCTTAGGACCGAATGGTGCGGGGAAGACCACTTCTTTTTATATGATTGTCGGCCTTGTTCGAGCAAATAAAGGAACGGTTGTTTTAGACGGCAATGATATTACGGCGATGCCTATTCATTGGCGTGCCCGTAACGGTATTGGTTATTTGCCACAAGAAGCCTCTGTTTTTAGAAAGCTTTCCGTTGAAAATAATATCATGGCAATTTTAGAAACACGTAAAGAGCTTTCTCAAGAAGAGCGTTCTGAAATGATGGAAAACTTGTTGAATGAGTTTAACATCCAGCATATCCGTGGAAGTCTTGGTATGTCATTATCTGGTGGGGAGCGAAGACGTACAGAGATCGCGCGTGCTTTGGCAACAAACCCTCGCTTTATTTTATTAGATGAGCCCTTTGCAGGTGTGGATCCTATTTCAGTGATTGATATTAAGAAGATTATTACGCACCTTAAAAATAGAGGGATAGGCGTCTTAATTACGGATCATAATGTTCGAGAAACCTTGGATATTTGTGAGCGTGCTTATATTGTAAATGCGGGTCACCTCATTGCAGAGGGGACGCCAGATCATATTTTAACAAATGAGCAAGTGCGTAAGGTTTACTTGGGTGAACAGTTTAGAATGTAGGCATGGTTAACCCGAAAGCGTTCTAATTATTTTTCACTGCCAGACATAAGCTAATGGATTTTGTCATTTTGTTCCAATAAATGAGAAACCATGTGTGAACCAATATACCCTGCACCACCAATGACTAAAATTTCTGACTCTATTTTTTTATGTTGTTCAGCTTAGATTCAAATTCCAAGTGCAACGATTAATATCAATGCACAGGTTATCATTTAGTAGAATACTGCTAATGGTTTTCTATCAGACTGGAACTAAAAGATGGGATCAAGTTATCAGCAAATTAGCGAAGCTGAAAGGAATCAAATTTATGCTTATCGAAAAGCAGGACTATCGCTCTCAAATATTGCCTTGTTTATGGGAAGAAATAAATCTAGCATTTCTCGTGAAGTAAATAGGAATAAGGGTTTGAGAGGATACAGACCAAAACAAGCACAGCAATCCTCTCAAGCAAGGCAACGAAGTGGGAGCCCTCAAATTTCAAACTTTGGATGGAGCTACATTGAGCACCTCATTAAGCTCTACTGGTCTCCAGAGCAGATAACAGGAAGGCTTATGCATAAAGGGTGGAGTAATGTTCCGTCTCATGAAAGCATATACAAATATCTTCGATGCCAGAAACTACGTAAAAAACGTTACGGGTCTGATCAGAGTAGACGCGGGGTAATCAAATATCGTAACTCTATAG
>CAXBFV010000121.1:0-4607 GCA_963974985.1 uncultured Gammaproteobacteria bacterium
TGCCACGATCACCCCTCCTTTTAAAGTGACTATTCAAGGGGAGACGACCTTAGGAAAGTCGCCATTAAAACTTGATGGTATTATTTCTTATGACAAATATTGGAAAATTGAAAGCCATTTATTTGGAAAGGATTTAAAGGTCTCCAACCTCCCTGATCTTGAGCTAACACTTTCCCCTAACTTATATTTAAACAACAATCATGGTTACTTATTAGCCTCAGGAAAAGTAACCGTTAACAAGGCTATTATTAAAGCAGATAAGATGCAAACACTCGCCTCTGCAAACAGCATTAATGATGATATTGTCTATGTTCACAATGGCGTCCCAGAAAAGAAAGAGTCTCGGCCCACCCCCATTTCAACAGATCTTAGCCTAGACCTTGGAAAAGATACAAAATTTTATGGTTTTGGCCTTACAAGTTATATTACAGGTAAACTTTCTGTTAAAAACTCACCCTCGCAAATTATGCTTGCTAAAGGGAGATTATATTTTAAAAATGGAATCTATAATGCTTACGGCAAAAGTTTCTCTATCGATAACATATCAAACATTAGCTATGACAATAATATTCTAACCAGCCCCAGCCTCTCTATTACGGCGAATTATCAGATTCCAGCCTCTTTAGTTCTGAACAATAGTGCACCTAAAATGCTAGGCATTTCGATCCTTGGCAAGCCTCAAAACCTTAAGCTCAAGCTTATATCTAACCCTGCTCTTTCACAGGCAGATATTCTTTCTTATATTATCCTGGGGCAACCTATCCATGACAACACTAATAACAGCTCTTCTGATGAGCTTTCTAAAGCGGCCCTGCTTTTTGCGATTAATGGGGGTAGTGACACGGTACTTAAAGATATCAAGGAAAGACTTGGCATCTCTGACTTCTCTGTAGGTAATATTAGTAACTCCACATCTTTAAATAATCAACTACAACAGTCTTCAGCACAAACGACGGCTCAAGACAATACTGCAATCTTTGTTGGCAAAGCCATCACCTCTAAATTTTATGTCAGCTATGGTGTTGGGATTTTTACCGGACAACAAGAAGTAAATGCCCAGTATCAACTCAATCAAAAATGGAAAATTCGAGCAGATCGTACAAATTTAGATACTGGCGCTGACCTTATCTATACAATTACTCCGAACTAATCGCCCATTATATAAAAAATTAATCACCCCCCTAAACATTAGGGCGCTACTACTGCTAAAATCTTCACTTATACCACCTTAAGACTTAGAGTTAAAAATGGAATCTACACACCACTACCTCTCAATACTAAAAGATATGGTCATTTTGCATGCCCCAAGTGTCATTATTGGCGTGCTTATTTTTGGAATTGGCTGGATACTTGCAGCCTTTGCTCGCAACACCATTATCAAGGTAAGTAAAAAAACACATCGTGGTGAAACTGCTGCGATATTCTTATCTCACGTTGCTTACGTTGGCATAATGATCGTCGTTGTTTTAACCGCACTTTCTCAAGCAGGCATCCCAATCACACCCATCTCCTCAATGCTTGCCGGGATTTTGGTGGGGATCTCCATGTCGCTTAAAAGCTCTGTGGGTAACTTAAGCTCAGGAATTGTAATTGCGCTCTTCAAACCTTTTAAAATTGGTGAGTTTGTGGATATGGGAAGCGATACAATGGGTACAGTTGAATCTATTGAACTTTTTTTCAGCAAACTTCGCACAACCGATGGCAGAGAAATTACGGTCCCTAATAATCTCGTTATGTCCAAACCTATTACCAACTTTTCAAACAATGAATTTCGTCGCAATGATTTCATTATAGGTATTGGTTACAAAGACAACCTACAACAAGCCAAAGATATTCTCCAAAGCCTTGTGGATCAAGATGGACGTATTCTAAAAATTGAAGGTAAATTACCCATGATTCGCACAAATGAATTGGGCGCCAATACTGTTAATATCCTAGTTCGTTATTGGACAATTCGTGCCGATTTTATAGAAACAAAATGGAGCATGACCGAAAAAACAAAGCTTGCTTTAGATGAGGCTAATATCAATATCCCTTACCCTCAAAGAGATGTGCATATTCACCAAACTGCAAACTAAAAGGATTTTTAAATCATGCAAAAAAAAGTTTTATCAACCAGCATTATCTTAAGCCTTTGCGCGCACTTTGCGTTTGCCACAGGCCTCACACCTGAACAAACTAAAGCACTTAGGATGGCCAAACAATACCAAACGCTTGCCAACAAATATCAAAAAATTGCTGATGAATATCAAGCCAAGGTAACACCAAATCAACCCTCCCTTCAAAAAACCAAACAAACTACTCTTGCTCAATCAACCCCAGCCAAGCCTCAAGCACCTGCTTACAACGAATGGGAAGGTACGAATGCTTCTGCTGGCGGCACGTACAACACAGGGAACTCAGGAGGCTCAAACTTTACAGGCGGTTTCCTGTTATCTTATCAACCCACACCTGCTAAAGAGCATGGTTGGCTTTTCACTCTTAACTCAGCCTACCAATACGCTCAAACCGCTGCCGATGGTAGTACTGCAAACCGATTTGTTATGACTCAAAAAACAAATTATATGTTTAATGAATATAACGGGGTGTTTGGCAACATTGTTTACACCAATGATAAATTTGATACCTTTAAATACCAAACACAAGAAAACATTGGTTACACGCGACTCCTTTTTAAAAATCCAAAAATGTCTTTAATTTTAAATGCTGGTCCTGGTTTCTTACAAACTAGAAACGCCCAAACCAATCAATTCAAAAATGCACCTTCTTGGTTTACGCTGCTTACTTATAGCTGGGCTATCTCACCAGATACTGTTTTCACACAAACTGCTCAAAATACTACAGCTTCCACCAATACCAATACTTTGCTAGTCTCAGCAATTACCACAACACTTTATAAAAAACTAGCATTACAAACCTCTTTCCAATGGGCCTATGATTCAAAAGCCGATACAGATAGAAAATCTGTTAATACCCTCACCAAACTGAGCTTAGTTTATAATTTCTAACAAAAGCATGTCACAATAATAAGACCCTCTAAATTTAATTTTTACATCATCTCTTGAGGGTCTACATCAATCGACCAACGCGCGGCACCTTTCTTTTGAAGTAATAACTGATGCTGAATAAACCCAACAGCTTGATGCAAATGTTTTCGAGACTCTGATTTTAAAACCAGCATTTGTCGATACAGCCCTGCTTTTTTTGGCCGTAGTCCTGGCAAAGGACCATAGATCAAAACCTTTGATTCCATCTCTTTACGAAGGTCATTTTGGACATTAATCAATAGTTGACTGGCATCCTCCAACCTTATTGCTTCAGCACGAATGATGGCGACATAACCATAAGGTGGCCACTTTGAAATAGCGCGTTCTAATAAAATTTCTTCAGAAAACTGACTATATCCTTTCTCCAATAACTTTAATAATAATGGATGGTCAGGCTGGCAGGTTTGTAAATAAACTTCGCCTTGCGTAGCTTCACGGCCCGCACGCCCCGAAACTTGCACAATAAGCTGACCCATTTTTTCAAGCGCTCTAAAGTCCGAACTAAATAAACTTCCATCGACATTGATAATCCCCACCATGGTGACCTTTGAAAAATGATGCCCTTTGGCAATCATCTGGGTTCCAATAATAATATCTGCCTGATGGTTATGTATTTGGGAAAGAGCGGCATCCAGTTCACCTTTTTTAGAAGTGCTATCACGGTCTAAGCGCAAAACCTCATGGTCCTTAAAATATTCTTTTAAGTACACCTCTATTTGCTCAGTCCCCACACCCACAGGACTGATTTCTGCACTCTGACAGGTCTCACAATGCGTCATCACTTTTGTAACAACACCACAATGATGGCAACACAATTGCTGTGGACTTTGGTGTAAGGTATAGCCCGCCTCACAGCGCGTGCAGTTTGCCACCCAGCCACAGTCATGACACATTAAGGTAGGTGCAAATCCACGACGATTAATAAAAATCAAAACCTGATTATTGCTCGCCAAATGCACGGCCATCTTATCTAACAACTGCTGTGACAGCCCTGCATTGATAACACCTTGGCGCATATCAATTAAGTAATGATGACACGGTTTAGCGGCTCCGGCCCTCTGACTTAAATACAAGGCTTTAAAGCGCCCTGACTTCATATGCTCTAAAGTTTCCAATGAAGGTGTTGCACTGCCTAAAAGTACAGGAATATTTTCAATCTTAGCACGCATGATCGCCACATCTCGGGCATGGTAACGCACCCCACTTTGCTGTTTAAAGGAGGCATCATGTTCTTCATCAAGAATAATCATCCCCAAATTTTTAAACTCGGAAAACACGCCCGAACGTGTTGCAATCACTATCCCTACTTTGCCATCTTTAGCCCATTGCCAACTTTGCCCACGCTCATAATCTGTCATCTTGGAATGCATACAAACAACAGGTGAAGCACAACGCTTTTTAAAACGCTCAATAGTTTGTGGCGTCAGCCCAATCTCAGGTACCAAAACAAGTACCTGCTTCCCTGCCTCAAGTACACGCTGTATCGCCTGAATATAAACTTCTGTTTTACCACTTCCCGTCACACCATGGCACACTGAAACCTGAAAAGCATTCAGTCCT
>CAXBFV010000122.1:0-4586 GCA_963974985.1 uncultured Gammaproteobacteria bacterium
CCTTGGATGACGCTGGCATTTGCGCCAGGATAGGGGGTGGTGATGGTTAGCGTGGTGCTGGTTATTTGTGGGTATTGGCGTAGTTGAAGTGTAAAAATTGAGCCAAGTCCAACAACTAAAATAAGAAGACTGATAACGGTGGCAAGCACCGGGCGTCGGATAAAAATATCTGTAAATTTCATCAGAATCGCTCCTACTTAACTTTAGGGATGTATTGATTATTAATAGTAACTTTTTGGCCGCCTTTAATTTTTAGTTGGCCTGACGAAACAACAAGGTCACCAGACTCAACACCTTTTGTGATGGCTGCTTTTTTGCCATTGAGTGTTCCAATATCAACACTTGCTAATTCTGCCGTGTAAAGTTTATCTTTGGTATGAATAAGTTTTCCTGGGTCTGACTGTACGTTATAGCTTGCCATTTCTTGTTTGCCATCTTTGTCTAATACTGGTTTCAAAACATAGACAGTGTCACCATAAAGTGTGTAGTTAATAGCAGTTTGCGGCACAGAAATAACTTTATTTTTAGTTGGTAGCATAAGGTGGGTGGTTAAAAACATGCCTGGGAATATTTTTTTCTCTTTGTTCTGCAGCTCAGCACGAACATTTAAAGCGCGTGAGTTTTCAGAAATTCGAGAGTCTAAAGCGATAACTTTCCCTTCAAATTCTTTGCCAGGATAAGTTTCAGAAAAGACTTTAATCAGCTGACCGGTATGGACCTCAGAAAGATTATTGCCAGAAATTGTAAAGTCTACAAAAATAGGCGAAATGGTATCTAAGGTTGCTGCAGCATTGCCTTGTTGGAAGAAGTCGCCAACACTAATGCTTCTAATCCCTATTTTTCCTGCAAAGGGCGCCTTGACGATTGTATAGTTAATTTGAGCTTGGGTGGCCTCTGTTTGTGCCTCCGCCGCGGCATAGTTTGCGCGTGCGATATCGAGGGTTTGCTGGGATATTGCTTTAGATTTTAAAAGTTTTTCATCTCGCTTATACGTAATCCTTTTTAGCGCTTCATTCGCTTGGTTTTGTTTTAATTGTGCCTGAAGCATTGTAGAGTCTAATTCAAAAAGCTTTTGGCCTTTTTGGACGGTTTCACCAGATTTAAAATAAATGGCAGAAACTAAACCTGAAGCTTGAGCGCTGACATTTATACTTTCAATTGCAACGGCATTACCCACGGATTCAAGGTAAGGGTTCCACGTTTCTGCTTTGGCCGTTGCGGCAGTGATGACGGCTGGTTGAACTTTCCAGGTGCTCATAATCGTACCAATCTTGCTATTCACGAAAGCGTGAAATCCAAACAGCCCTCCAAATAGGACAATTAGAAAAAGGCCAACAATAATGAAAGCTTTAATTAGTCCTTTCTTGGTTCGAACTTGAGGTGTTGGTGTTGTGCTGTCAGTCATGATGAAGTCCTTTAATTTTTAGATATGAAAGAATTTTTTTATTTACTTGGCGGGCGTCGGAAAGTATGCCAAATATGTAGTAAGGCAAATACCGTAAAAAATACGGTACACCATCCTGCAATACTGAGACTTAAGAATTCCCAATGCACTAATGCACAATCGCCCGTACCTTTAAACATTGTGAATAAGAAATCTTTCAGAGGCAAAAAGGTAGCCGATTCCAGCGCCACAGGAAGGCGCTTGGCCGGGAGGTAAGCTTTGCAACCAAAGTTGTCGAATAGAAAAAACAAGTCCTCCAGCGCAAGCCAAGATGGAAAGTAAGCTGTAAATGCGAACACCAAGACGCTTTGGGTTGTGGAGCGTGGCGATTAAACAAATAACACCAAGAGTAACGACAGCAATTCTTTGCAATACACATAAAGGACAAGGGTGAATGCCTTTTACAAGCTCAAGATAAAGTGCAAAAGCCATTGCCAATACACAGGCGATAAAAGTAATGAAAAAAACAGATCTAGCTGAGAATTTTTGTGCTTTCATGGTCGTTAGTCACTAACAATTTTTTATCTTTATGTGCAGAGTATAGCCTTAAAAAAAATAAGGAGAGGTGGAAGACAGAAAAAATTATTTAAAGCAGTTGATTTCATTTTGTATCAAAGTTAAACGATGTTGCTCAACAACATGCTGTCTCTCCTGTGTGGGCATGTTTTCAGTAATAAGTTGGGCGTTATCTACTTTTAAAAGAAGCTGTTGACAGTTTTTTAGTAAATTTAGTTTGGATGTATCAAGTTTGTGGTATTTGCTCATAATTTCAAGAAGGAGAATGAGATTCTCAAAATGGACTTGGTGGCGTAAGGCATTCGTTTTTAATAATATTCTTAGGGTGATTTGAGCGTCTACTGGATGCGAAGTGAGCATGAGCTTGTACATCATTAAATGTGCAGCGCCGTGTAAGTTAACTAATTGTTTGGGAAGCCTTAGGTGAGTAATTATAGCTTGTGAAACTTCTAATTGATGGTTGGCAGAAATACAAATAAAAGCCAAAAATACAATATGCGGGTCTAATGATAATTGAGACGCAAAGCTTAAAGCCTCTAAGTTTGGTTTAAGAGGGTTGCATGAAAGAGGCTGAAATAGGTCATCAAAAGCGTTTAGATTGACTAGTGTTTTGAAATACTTAAGCGGCGCTTTGGTTTCAAGAGCTCGAGAAGTTTCATTCCATATGCGTTCTGGCGAAAGTATTTTAAGTTCTCCAAACATTTGAATTTGCTGCATTAAAGCTAGGGTTTCTTGAGCGATGGTGAAATTAAAAGGATGTAAGCTAGCGTAAAATCTTGCCGTACGTAAAACGCGCAAAGGGTCTTCGCTAAAAGCAGAGGAAACATGTTTTAGTAATTTTAGTTGTATATCTTGCTGACCATGATAAGGGTCAATTAATTGACCATTTTGATCAAGCGCCATAGCGTTGATCGTTAGATCTCTCCGTTTAAGGTCCTCTCGAAGCGTAACATTAGAAGAAATTTTAAAAGTAAAACCTTTATGGCCCGCACCAGATTTTTTTTCAATACGGGCAAGTGCGTATTCTTCTTTGGTTTTAGGATGCAAAAAGACGGGGAAGCTTTTACCCACAGAAATAAAACCTTGTGCAAGCATTGTTTTTGGCGTTTCTCCAATGACAACCCAATCTTTATCCTTGATGGGCAGGTTGAGGAGCGTGTCTCTGACAGCGCCGCCGACTAAGTAGCATTCCATGGAGCTCAATGTTTAAAAGTTTTGTAATATTGTTTATGTTAGTTGTCGCTTTCAGATTATTGAAGGGACCACCTTTGTGAATTATAAGAAAGTGACTAAACTAATTTAGCATAAAGGCTATAAATGAGTAGTGATGAATGGCAAAGAAAGATAAACAAAAAAATGTAGATAAAAACAGCAGTATGGCATTATATAAGCGAATGCTTTGGGAGGTGCGTAGTCTTTGGCCCATTATGGTGATTGCGATATTTGGTAGTATTATATATTCTGCGGCAGATGCCTATTCTATTTATTTAATTAAACCTATTATTAATAAAGGATTCACTTTACATAATACCGGCTACCTAAAAATAGTAGCGGGTTTGATCTTGATTTTGTTTGTTTTGCGGGGACTAGGTTCTTTTCTATCTACTTATTATATGGGAAAACTGGGCGCCAATGTAGTGATGAGATTCCGGATTCGTTTATTCGATAAATTTTTAACTTTACCCTCTTCCTATTACGATAAAAGTTCCTCTGGGAAGCTTTTGTCAAAGTTGCTTTATAATATTGATCAAATTTCAGCGGCTACGGGAAATGCGCTTACGACTGTTGCGCAACAAGGTGGTTTTGCAATATTTTTGTTAGTGGTGATGATTTCAGTGAGTTGGAAGTTGTCGATAACTATTTTGATTGTTGTGCCTTTTTTGGCGGTTTTTATCGCTTGGTTAAGTAAGCGCTTCAGACGTTTGAGCAAGAAAACGCAAAATGCGATGGGAGGTCTAACGCAAGTGGCTGAAGAGTCACTCAAGAACTATAAAGAAATAAGAGTTTTTGGAGGACAAAAACATCAGTCTGACAAGTTTTTAAAGAGTATTACTTATACTTATACGCAGCAGATGAAGACGCTGATGACGGATGCTATATCGTCGCCTGTTATCCAAATCATGGGTGCGGTGGTGCTTTCGATTGTTATTTATATTGCAGCAAACGCAGGTGCTGGCGGCGATACAAAAAATTGGATGAATGCAGGAGAGTTCGTATCATTTTTTACAGCAATGTTAGCGATTTTAAAGCCAATTAAAAGTTTGACAAAGGTAAACTCAACGATTCAAAAAGCTCTGGCGGCAACTGAGGATCTATACGAGGTTTTGGATCACAGTGGTGAAAAAGACGCGGGCCAAAAAGAGATCAGAAAATGTCGAGGAGCAGTGCGATTTGACAAGGTTGGTTTTAAATATAGTAAAGAGCAGGATCCAGTGCTTGAAAATGTTTCTTTTGATGTTCGGTCAGGCGAAACTGTGGCATTGGTTGGGAAGTCTGGAGGTGGAAAATCAACATTAATGAGTTTGGTTGCGCGTTTCCATAATCCAACAGAAGGTAAAATTTTCTTAGATGATATTAATACGCAAGACTTAAAGCTTGATAATTTAAGGTCACATGTTTCTTTTGT
>CAXBFV010000123.1:0-4540 GCA_963974985.1 uncultured Gammaproteobacteria bacterium
GTGCTTTATTTCTTTCCAAGCCAAGATAACGACCCTTTCTTAAACCGTGATGTTATTTCAATAAGCCAAAGGTGCGCTCTACAATATAACGAACGCTAGAGTTTTGTTTGTTCTCAGTTTTCCGTTTACCATCAGAGGCTGTTTTAACATTATATGCTGCATCAGGGTCTTGAGTGTTCTTGCCTTTCTAGAGGATGCAAACTTGAGAAACTATTTTCTCAACAGGATTTCAACGAGAGACTTTATTAAAGTTTAATGTCCTTGTCGATAAACGCATGTGGGTAATCAATTTCTCTATTTTGGAATTTTAAAATACTCTGTTTGAGTATGCCTCCATTTTTAATATTAACAGCCTTAGCGATGGTTTTATTCGATTCCCAAGAATTATAAGACGTAATAAAATCAGGCAAGTGAGTGGTTAGCGCTGCTGAAATTGATCTTGTCGCACTTTCCCACAAATAATTTGGTGTGTGATCAACAGCATAGTAAGTGGTGGTGTTAACTTTAAATGTTGGATTTCTAAAGGTCGTGGGCTTGGCAAAAGAAAACCCCATCCCTTCATCGCAACTAACGTCAATGATAAGGCTATTAGGTTTTAGAAATGGGGTTTCAGTGTCTGTTATAAAATATAATGGGTTGGCAATGTCTTGAAATACACCATTGACAATAATGTCTGATTTTTGAATTAAGTGATTTAAAGAGCTTCTGCTGTCATCATGCTCAATGACAACCATTCTTGCTTCGCCAGGCTTACCTTCTCTTACATTGATATAGTGACAATCCAAGACCTCTTCACGAACCTCATGGTCTGGCCTTTGAATACAAATGGTGATATCTCTAAAGCCATGTGCTTTTAAAGCATATATAGCGCCTCGGCTTACAGCGCCAAATCCAAATATGATTACTTTGCGTTGATTGCCATAATGGCCATCGATCCCGCGAATTTGTAAAGCATGCAAAATAGAACAGTAGCCTGCCATTTCATTATTTTTATAGAAGGTATGTCTTGTTACTTCTCCTTTTGATCCCCAAGCATTCATGTCTTCAAATGCAACTAAAGTAAGTTTGCGGTCAATGGCTATTTGAGTAATATTGGTGTTTTCTTTTCCTTGGCGCTCATTAAGGGTTGTTTTTTACCATTCTTTTGAGGCTTCTGTTCTTTGCTCATGTCTTTAGCTCCTACATTATTATAAGGTGAGATCAAAATATTTATTTCTGCACAGATGTTTACGGGTACAGTAAAGTGTTCGTATATTTCCCGATAAAAAAGCGTATTAATTAGACGGCTAACGGTCGATGTAAATAGCAGAACGCTATCACTAGAGAGCTGAAAAAACTTGTAACCAACATAGCACAGGTAAAAACACGTAGATATGGACAGGACTAAATAATAATTATGTTAAATAGGGTGGTCCGATTGGGCTTATGTATATGAAAAATAGTTGTTTTTGTGTCTGCCAAGCTCACGGGCTATTTGGCTAGCATTAAAACCAGCTTGTTATTTTACCACTCTAGTCGTATTATTTAAAAGTTGCTATAACTGATATTTTCCGCATTTAGGTGCTTAAATTCTTACTGTTAAGCTTAGCAGAAGATATCAAAGTTACCTGTCGTTAAAGGGATTTTTCTTATTTTAGATGAACAGTGTGTTGAGGCTGATATTTTTAAAAATTCAACGTACTCTTGAAGGGTATGTTTTTAATTTATATAGGAAATTAAAATGTTTCAAGATATTTCTAATTGGTATAACAATAAGTTTGCAACTAAAGATGCCGCTGTTTTTTTGATAATTCTGATTGCCGGGATTGTTATCATTAATTTTTTTGGTGCGATGCTGGCGCCTATTTTGGCAAGTATTGTGATTGCCTTTCTTTTAGAGTCGGTGGTTAATTTTGTGATGAAATACACCAAAATATCACGGCCCATTTCAGTGGGGTTTGTTTATGTTATTTTTTTGGCTGCCGTCATCGCTATTATTTTGGTATTGATTCCGATGCTGGTACATCAATTTGGTGAGTTGGTTAAAAATGCGCCGACAGCTTTAATTGGCCTTAAAAAATCTTTTGTTGATTTAGCTAATCGATATCCTGGTGTGGTTCACCCACAGCAAGTAAATGATTTTTTTGCTGCTATTTCAAATATTAAAATTGCAAAGTTGGCTGCTATTGGTACTTTTATTTTGAAGTTTTCTTTGTCTTCATTGCCGAGTATTTTCACAATCCTAATATATTTCTTTTTGGTGCCTTTATTGGTAATCTTCTTTATGAAGGATAAAGACTTGATTATTCGTTGGGCTTTGAATGTTCTGCCTAATGAAAAGGGTGGTTTACAAGAAGTATGGTTGGAGTTAAAACCACAACTTGCTAATTATGTTAAGGGTAAGGCTGCTGAAATGGTCATCATGACCATTGTCACCTATATTGGGTTAGCGGCTTTTGGCATGAATTATGCTTTATTGTTAGCGGTTTGTGTCGGTGTTTCTGTGATCATTCCTTATATCGGCATGGTGATTGTGACGATCCCCGTAATGATTGTGGGTTTAATGCAGTTTGGTGTATCGAGTACTTTTGCTTATATGTTTGTGGTGTATCTTATTTTGCAGGCTTTGGATGGAAATTTGCTGGTACCCTTACTTTATTCTGAAGCGGTTTCTTTACATCCAGTAGCTGTGATTGCTGCGGTACTTATTTTTGGCGGCATTTGGGGATTCTGGGGATTATTCTTTGCGATTCCTTTGGCGGCCTTAGCTAAAGCTGCACTCAAAATGTGGACACGTCACAGTGACTATAAACTAGAGTCTTCTAAAACTTAGAAAGCGTATTGCTGCTCTCTGAAAGAAAACTATGATAGTCTTAATTTAAATTAAGGAGATCGTCTTACCGCGACTTGATCGCGGTATCCATTTTAAGTTTCTTTTGTGGGTCCCGCGGTCAACGCCTCGGGATGACGGTGTTGATGTTTTGGATATAAATAAAAATGCTTACACCTCGAATAGAAGCGCGAGAGAAGAATCAAGAAGTTTTAGGTATTCTTAAAGCCGACAATACCCCAGATTTTGAAGCAAATATTTTGGCAGGACGCGTGAGTGTGCCTGAAAAAGTATTAGACATCGCGCAGCCAAAACTCAAATATTTAGACAGCCCTTTTTTAATGGCAGATATGCAATGTGCGGTAGAGCGTCTTGTTTCAGCCCTGCAAAAAGGCGAGGTCATTGGTATAGAGACGGACCATGATTGTGATGGGCAAACTTCTCATGCGGTGATTTATACAGCGCTAGTAAATATTTTTGGACATCCAAAATCTAAAATTAAATCTTACATTGGCCACCGCATGAAAGAGGGTTATGGGTTGTCTGATTCTTTAGCTCAGCGAATTCTTGCCGATGTGCTGCAGGCAAAACTGATTATCACAGCAGATAACGGCTCAACAGATGAAGCCAGAATTAAAGTATTAAAGGATGCGGGTATTGAGACGATTGTGACAGATCATCATGCCATCCCCGAAGAAGGGATTCCTAAAAGTGCTGTGGCGGTGTTAAATCCAACGCGCGGTGATTGCGAGTTTCCAGATTCGGCTATTGCCGGGTGCATGGTGGCGTGGTTATTTATGGCGGCAACCCGTCGTTATATGATTGAGCAAGATATGCTGGTTAAAGAAACCATGAATATATCTGAGCTGCTTGATTTTGTGGCTGTTGGGACGGTGGCAGATTGTGTCAGTATGGCCAATAGTGTGAACAATCGTGCCGTAACACTTTATGGTATGCAAAAAATATCTAAACTCTCACGTGTTTGTTGGCATGCTTTTAAAAATAAATTCCAAAGAGAGATTGGCAGTGAATTTATAGGCTTCACCATCGGACCTTTATTGAATAGTGATGGACGTTTATCTGATGCTTTTAGTTCGGTGAACTTCCTGTTGTCTGATTCCATTCAAGAATCTAATAGCTGGGTGAATGAGCTCTCAAAACAAAATGAACTGAGAAAAACGATTCAGAAAAAAATCACAGATCAAGCAATGCAGGCAGCCTATGGTTTAGTTGCAGATGGGCGCCATAGTCTGGTGATCTATTTGGAGAAAGGGCATGCTGGCGTACATGGCATTTCGGCAAGCCGTTTAAAAGATGCCTTCGGTCGACCGACGATTTTATTTTCACCCAAAGAGGGTGAGCCTGATGTGATCAGTGGCTCAGCGCGAAGCATAGATGGCCTTAACTTAAAGGCTATTTTAGATGACATTAATGGAATTGATGAAACCATATTTTTGAAATACGGTGGACATAGTGGTGCGGCGGGCATGACTATTTATAAAAATAAATTTGAAGATTTTAGAGGTTTATTTGAAGCGGAGATTATTACAGCAACAAAAGATATTGAGCTGGGGCCAGTGATTTATACAGATGGTGAGATTGACCATCAGGATATTTCTTTAGCGACAGTACATCGAATTAAATCTTTAGAACCTTTTGGGCGTGGCTTTGAATATCCAGTCTATCATGCAGCAGCAAAAGTAAGTGCAAAACGCATGGTAGGACAAGAAA
>CAXBFV010000124.1:0-4534 GCA_963974985.1 uncultured Gammaproteobacteria bacterium
ATTCTTGGCTGGTATAGTAGATAAAGAATGATCTCTCAATCAGATCCTAAAGGTGATTATGTCTTCTCGATTACATGACTTAAAAACACATGGCTTAAAAGTGACGCAACCAAGGCTTAAAATACTGCAAATTTTTGAGCAAACCGTCCAGCGCCATTTGTCTGCAGAAGAGGTTTATCAGCTTTTATTAGCTGCAGGCGAAGAGATTGGTATTGCGACAGTCTATAGAGTATTAGGTCAGTTTGAAGCCTCTGGTATTTTGATGCGACTTAATTTTGATGGCGATCAATCTGTCTATGAATTAAATGATGGTGAGCATCATGACCATCTTATTTGTGTCATTTGTCATAAAGTTGAAGAATTTTATGATGAGGTTATTGAACAACGGCAATGTGATCTTGTCGCGGCCAGAGGTGATAAAATTGTTGAGCATAGCCATTATATTTATGTGGAGTGTAAAGATTGTCAGGATAAACGAAAGTAACTACAGGCTAAATAAAGTCTGATCCACAATATCACATAGGCAATGTGTAATAAGGGTATGATTTTCTTGGATACGCGCATTACTGTTAGAGGGGACTTTTATTTCAATATCACTTTCAGTCAAGCTTAAAGGAGAAGCTGTAGGACCCTCGCCAGTTATAATAATATTTATAAGTTGTTTTTCTCGTGACACCTCTAAGAGTGTTCCAATGCCTGCCGCTTGGTCAGGTGACATAAAGATAATCAAAATATCATTAGGATGTGCAAGGGCATAAAGCTGTTTAGAGAAAGCACGGTCATATTGGTAATCACTGGCAATTGCCGTAATAGATGAGGTATTTGTAGTGAGTGCAATCGCCGGTAAAGGCGGGCGCTCCATTTCAAAGCGATTGACTAAAAGTGTGGCGAGGTATTGGGCGTTAGCGGCACCGCCGCCATGACCACAGGTGAAAATTTTATTGCCATTAATCAGTGCTTGAGTGATCGTTTGTCCAGCCTGAGAAATCACTTCAGAGATACTGTCTGCCGCCATGATTTTAGTTTGAATGCTGTCGGTATAATGTTGTCGAACGAGATCTAAAGAATCCACAGTTATAAGTCTATTGATAAAGTTAAGATGATTGGTTACTCTGCCACAACTACCCTGAAAATCCAAATGAAAAATGTCTAAAATGCATGTCCCAAAGTTTAATGAAATATTATATAAGTCAATGGAACTTTATAAGGCCAATTTTCGACGATTGTTTTTAATTGGTGTTTTAGCAGCTGTTTTCGGCGAGTTATTACAAACGGTTTCCAACAATGCCGGCTTGCAGCGCATTATGTTGCTTATTGAAAAAAATGGGGTGAATGCCTTACAAGGACAAGTATCAGGAAAAACATTAGGCATCATTTTGTTTTTAGGGTGTTTAGGCGGTCTGATTTGGTTGATTGCCCATGCGCTGTGTGTGGTGATTTTAAATGAGTCTTGGCAGGGGCGTTATATGCCTATTAACCTTGCATTAAAAAATGTTTGGCCATGTTTGATGGTATTAATTGCGACGACGATCATTGCTAAAATGCTGATTGGTTTTGGTTTGATCTTATATGTTATACCTGGGGTGATCATCAGCGCTTTTTTCTTTGTGTATGTGCCTGTTATTTTGTTTGAAAATCTTACGATTATTTCAGCGTTAAAAAGAAGTTCAGCGCTCGCTAAAGTTTATTTTTGGCCAACGTTATGGATGAGTTTTTTTGCATTTTTTTTTATGGTATTCCCGGACTTAATCGGCGCGCTTGTCAAAGGACAAGGTGCGGTAAGTAATCTAGGGTTTGGTCTGGATCGAATGATTATTGTTTTCTTATCCGCACTCTTCTTACCTTTTGTGGCGGCACTTATTCTAACGCAATACCATGTTTTAAAAGCCGTGAGCCATAATCAAGAAAAGGGTTTGGAGGAAGCTTAATAAAAGGACTCGAAAGACGAAGCTAGAAATAGATTCTAAAAAACCTGCCAATCTAAGATGCCTGCTTGATCTGCAAAGGCAAAACCAACATCAAATAGGGATTGGATTGTAGCTAGTAATTGCGGCACATTATAAGAAACAGCTAACCCACATAAAATCAAAGCCCCTAATGCAATGCGTACCTTTGGAAATTGGGAAGATTTTTTCTGGGGTGCCAGACTAACTTCTGTTTTTTGTAAGGCGCGCTTCCATTCTAGTAATCCACCTTCAAGAATAAAGGTGCCACTTAATTTAAGATTGCCAATAAGTTTTTGTGCAAGCTTCATGCGGTTGCCTGCTTGATCATGAAAAACGACAACATCATTTTGAGAGAAATTTTTATCAGAAAGCTTATGCATGGGAATACATTCTGCACCCGGAATATGCTCTTGTGCGTATTCAGTTTCATTACGAATATCCACAAGACGTACATTGATATCTTGCATATCCAAGAAGTCTTTTACTGTGATATTGGTACAAACTGACATATTCTTCTCCGGTCTAACCTTTTCAATTTAGCTGAATATGGATAAATGTCAACCAAGTGGATTTTATGATTGATGGTTCAATGTGGTGGAAACCAACTGTTTAATCATACCTTCAAACAACTTGAGCTGTGTTTCATTATTAAGTTGATGCTGTTCATCAAAGGCTTGGAATCCAGAACCAATGGCAATTTGATTCGGGACCACATAGGTGCCAATATTGCCTAACATCATAAACCTCTTAAGCCTCCTAGTCTTCCTGGAGAGACGGCAGAAATTGCAGCAACTTTATCTTTAAAAGCAATTAAAGGGCTCTCGTCTTTTTCATGTGGACGTGAAATCCAATCGAGTGAATTTTTAAGTAGAGCAGAAAAAGAGCTGTTATATTCTGGAGAGGCAATAAAAAAACCATCGTGTTCGGAAAATTTTTTTTAAGGGCTTTAGCGTTTTCAGGTAAACCATTAGTTGCCTCATCGTCACCGTTATAAATTGGCATTGGGTAATCTAAGAGATCAATAAAAGTAGCGCTGACACTTTCATGTTGATTGGCCAAGGTTGCACCAAATTGAGCAAGTTTTTTATTTAAAGAGTCTTTGCGGGTACTGCCTGAGAGAAAGAGAAGCTTGATCATATTTTATTTTCCAGTTTTTTAATGTGTGAAAACAATTTCATCTACCATTATAGTAGTGGTTTTTATACTATGCTTACGACAGTGTGATCTAAATTGAGTATAAAAATGATTGGCAAAAAAAGAATTACGTTATCCAAACAATTTGTGCAAGAATCCTGGGCTTTAATTTGTGAAAATAAAAGCTTGTATTGGCTGCCATTACTAAATTTATTGGTCAGTAGTATTTTAGTATTAGGGGTCGTATTTGATGTGGTGTGGCCACTGGTTTATGCGGGAGAAGCGCACACTGAAACAGTTTCAGTCTTGCAAATTATTATCGGTGTGATTTTGCTTTTATTGATTCCACTGATTAGTAATGTTTTTAACGCGACAATTATTTTCTTTTGTCACGCCAAAATAAATGAAGAAGAAACCTCTTTAAGTAAAGCATTCTCTAAATCTTTAAAATTTTGGCCTCAGTTATTGGTGTGGAGTTTCTTGCAAACCTTGGTGGGGACTATTCTAAATATTATTGATAATGGTCATCCAACAGTGGCGAATTTTGTTATTGACGCCTTTCTTGGTGCCGCGTGGGCATTGTTGTCCTTCTTTGTGATGCCAGTGATGTTATTGGAAAATAAGAACGCTTTTAGTGCCATCAAAGAGTCTACGGGTATTGTTCGAGAAATTTGGGGTAAGCGGGCAATTATTAGTTTAGGATTGGTTTCTTTATTGTTCTTTGTGCTTTTGGTGCTGGGTGCCGGCGGTATTTTCCTCAGTTTTAATGTGGCTGATGAATTTACACCCGTGTTATTAGGCATTTCTATTATTTATTTGATTGCGGTTTTGTATACGAGACGCTTAATGATGACAGTGGTGCGCTTGAAACTTTATTTGGCGGTTAAGACTGGTGCTTACAGTCACTAGTTAGGAAAAATAACTTTATATGATATCCTTTGAAGGGATTCATTAAGGCCCCATAAACACATTTTTTTACGTCTGATGGCATGTACCTTACAACACGAAAAGAAAGCATTCTGCGATAAACCACAAGACTCCAAAAGCTTTTGAGTTTACCATGAAATCTGATTTACAGAAATGTCCAAAATTGACGGGGTAGGTCAATTTAGAAAAATACCAGGCCCTGATAGTGGCGCTTACGTTATGATGGAGGACCTGGCCCAACATCGGCGCCCATTACCATGCCTTCTGCAAGGGACATAGCGGCTTTCCCAGTTGTTTTAGTGGTTAATATACTAATTGTTGGCGTACCATACTTTAATTTGTGAGACGTTGGATTTGTTTTACTTCCTGGTGTTGATTCTGGCCCTTCGTCATTGTGCTCGATCATAGTTTCTCCTGTAAGCGCTGAACAAATGGCCTCTATAAATTACTGTTTAATATCAATGGATCATGGCCAAATTATACCAATTGAATAATATATCACGGTGTTTTCTGCCAGCTTCTCAAGC
>CAXBFV010000125.1:0-4522 GCA_963974985.1 uncultured Gammaproteobacteria bacterium
AGCAATATGTAGATATTTACTTTGATCGCTATCCGGGTGTTAAACAATATATGAAAGATAACAAAGCCCACGCCTTTCAAAATGGCTATGTGGAAACGATCTTTGGACGTCGCCTTTATTTACCGGACATTAAAGCGCGTAACATGGCCATAAGACGTGCAGCAGAACGTGTGGCCATCAATGCCCCTATGCAAGGCAGTGCCGCGGATATTATTAAACGCGCCATGATTAAGATTGATCAATGGATTCATACCGAAGCATTTGCAGACATTAAAATGATCATGCAAGTGCATGATGAGTTGGTATTTGAAGTCAGAGAAGAAGTGTTAGAGCAAACACTCCCAAAAATTAAAGCACTCATGGAGAATGCAGCTATGCTTTCTATCCCATTAATTGTGGATGTGGGTGTGGGTGACAATTGGGATGAGGCACATTGAAATTTTTTCTGAGTTAAATCAGCATGATTTAATAAAAGCTTTTATGACTTAAAGAACTAATTGAAAGCATTGCCCTAAACTATGTATCATAAGACACTCAAAATACTCATCTTGAGCTTTAAAAGAGCTCTATCACATTTCAATTTTTATTTTTTAAACGTGAGACTATAATCCCAATAAAGAATCCTTTACAGTCATGTTCTGGTTTGTCTTATAATTAAGTTAAAAATGAAAAAACTAAGCGTACTCTTGACTTTAATCATTGCCATGAACACAGCATATTCTGCCTTACTAGTGGTTGAGAATAAAACTGATCAAGAAGTTAAACTAATCCAATATATGACTCATGGTGGCATGCATTGGGATAATAGCAACGGTGGAGTCTGGACTATAAAAGTTGGCAAGATCGAATATATTGGTCTTACTAAAGAAGTAAACTCGTTAGGCACTACTGCCAAAATTGGCTTTGAAATGACCATAAATGGAAAGAAAATTGGTTTATATCCATTTCTATGGATACAACTACATTTTCGTCCAAGCAATGGTAAAAAAGGAGGCATCAACATCTCAAATAATTGCGTTCTAACTGATCCCGCTTTTGGAAATTGGACTGACATAGGAAAGGAGGGATTGTGTGATCCTAACCCTGTTTGGAATGATTCTAGCAGTGTTATTAAAAACTATAATAACAAGTACCCCTCTGAGGACATATGTACAAACACGTATCTAGGCTTGAAAGTTGCAACTAAAACCATAATGACAACATTGGCAGATGATAGTGATGATGTTATTCCTCTTGATCATAAAAGCACCTTAACAATATCTTACTCATCAGAACAAAATTCCTTTTCACAAGACAAATGGAGTTGTGTAGAACCTATACCAACTCCAACAGCATACTAAAAAAATAACCCACATAACTGAAAATCTTCAAGATGCAGAAGAAGATACTTAATGAAAAACTGGCAGCTTGCCTGCATCACTCATAAACTGTAGCACAATAAATCCTACGCCTAGCAACATAATCAATATTAAATAAGCTTTGCTTCTGTTTGAATTTCTACCTTTTTCACTCCGAACCTTCCAAGCCATCATCGCCGGTAAAATAATCAACAAGATGGCTACAAAAATACTGGCATACCCAAGCGCCATAACAAATCCATCTGGATAACACACTGCAAAAATAAATGGTGGCAAGTACGTTAAAAAATAAACAGGAACCTTATGCTTTGCCTTATTTTTATTCAGTCCAAAACTATCTTGGTTAAAGCTAAACAATGAAAGACTCACCCCTAAAAAAGATGTCAGTACAGCCACATTAGTAAATATTGCTGCAAAGGTTTCAATCCAATCCGAGTGAAAGCGCGCTTGGTAAGTTTCGACCAATTCTGTTGCCGATCCACCATGATTGGCAATAAATTTAAAACTATGTTCACCATGAAGTGGGATAGTCCCTAAAGTCACCACTTCCCAAATTAAATAAATCACTAAAGGTGTGAGCGCCCCGACCACAACTGCTCGCCTTAGCGCTTTTGGATCTGAGTTAAGATATGTGCGTAAGCTAGGCAGCACCACATGATACCCAAACGCAGTAATGAGCAACGGAAAGGCATACCAGATATAATTTATATTCGTCGTACTTCTAAATAAATCATGCGTTGAAATATGAGGCGATAAAACAACCGCTAAGGCAAAAAAAACAAGCCCCTTAATACTGATCAAAAACTTATTGAGCCCATCTACCGCGCCTGTTCCCATGTAAACAAAAGAACCTAACACCAAAATGTAGAGCAAACCATTCCCCCACGTTGGTAAATTTACGCCAATATCACCCAACCATAAACTTAAAAGTGTTGAGGCCTGAGAGGTATAGGCAGCTGTCAGCGCATAGAGTAGCAGCAAAAAACTCACCCATGTCACAGCTTTGCCTACTAGCCCAAGTGTTTGCTCAGACATACGACCAAAATGTGTCCCCTCTGGAAAATGCAAATTCACCTCTACGATTAATAATGCCGTTGCAAGCATCAAAAATGCGACGAAAATTAATAATAAAATTGATAAGGTAAACCCAATGGCCGCCGTCACCAAGGGTAACACTAACATTCCTGCACCAATACAGGTCCCCACAATAATTAAAGCAGAGCCAATAAGTTTTGAAGTTGAATTACCTGACATAATTAGGCCTTCCTGTTCTTAAAAGAATTATTAATGAAATATGGGCAACCTATGTGCATCTGTCGCAAATTGTAGCCCAATAATTATAAGCCCAATTAAAGCAATAGAAGAAAGGATACATTTACTACGGAAAGTATTTATGCCTTTTTCACTTCGTATCTTCCACACCATCAAAGCAGGTAAAAAAATTAACATAATCGCAACAAAAATACTGGCATAGCCTAACGCCATTACAAATCCATCTGGATAAAATACAGCAAATAAAAATGGTGGTAAAAATGTAATTATAAACACCGGTATTTTATGAATCGCTTTTTCTTTAGTCAGTCGATAACTATCCTGATTAAAACTAAACAAACCTAAAGTTACCCCTAAAAATGATGTCAGCACGGCCACATTTGTAAAAGCGGTTGCAAAAACACTTATCCACCCTGAATGGAACAAGTTTCCATAAACTTCTACAAGTTCAGTCGCTGAACCACCATGGTTGGCAATATATTTAAAACTATATTGGCCCTCAAGTGGGATAGTCCCTAAAGTTAGTACTATCCATACTAAATAGACAATTAATGGGATTAAAGAACCTAGAATAATAGCTTGCCTTAAAGCTCGTTTATCTGAATCTAAATACGCACGAATATTAGGAATAATATGCTGATAGCCAAAGGAAGTAATTAATAGCGGGAATGTCACCCAAATAAAGCCGTAGTCAGCAGCGCCTCTTGTTATATTTTCAGCGGTGATATGCGGCATCAAAACAATTGCTAGCCCCAAAAAAGCTAAACCTTTAAAGCTCATTAAAAACTTGTTTAAACTATCAACGGCACTTATACCCGTATAAACAAAAGTTCCCAATACAAAAATATAAAATAAGCCATTCAACCAGGATGGCGTATAAATACCCATATAGCCTAACCACAAACCCAATAATGTTGAGGCCTGAGATGTATAAGCAGCCGTCAGAGAATAAAGTAACCCTAAAAAGCAGATCCAAGTCACCACTTGTGCCCAACGTCCAAGTGAACGTTTTGCCATATTGCTAAAATGGGTTCCTGAAGGATAATTTAGGTTTACTTCTGCAATCAAAAAAGCAGATGTCATCATTAAAAGGCACACCAACAACAACAAAAGGCATGCTATAGAAAAGCCCACCGCTGCGGTAATTAAAGGAATGACGAGCATCCCTGCACCAATACAGGTTCCTGCAATAATTAAAGCAGAACCAATGAGCTTAGATTTTGAAACCATTCAGAAAAGCGTCATTTTCAATGAAAGAAGTATTTATTGTAACAGGGCAAAAAACAGGCACAAGCCAGTCTAAAACATTTCTCAAGAAAATCTCAATTATGAGACCATGTTATTTATTTAACCTTGAGGCAAGAGATCTGCAATTTTAACTTTCCATTCTTTTGGTCCAGTCGTATGTACTGCAGTACCTGCTGTATCCACAGCAACTATCACAGGCATATTTTCTACTTCAAATTCATAAATCGCCTCCATCCCTAAATCTTCAAATCCAACCACTTTAGCTTTCTTAATTGATTTTGAAATAAGGTACGCCGCCCCACCCACTGCCATAAAATAAATAGCTTTATGCTTTTTAATAGACTCAACTGTTGCTTGCCCTCGCTCAGACTTACCCACCATGCCACGAATACCAACATCACTTAACATGAAATCCGTAAATTTATCCATGCGTGTAGCTGTTGTGGGACCTGCGGGCCCTACCACCTCATCTCTTACAGGATCTACTGGCCCAACGTAATAAATAAAGCGTCCTTTTAAATCAACAGGTAATTCCTCACCTGCTTGCACCATATCATAAATACGTTGATGCGCCGCATCTCGACCAGTGAGTAATTTTCCATTTAAAAGAATACTTTCACCTGGTTTGAGAGCTTCTATTTCTG
>CAXBFV010000126.1:0-4517 GCA_963974985.1 uncultured Gammaproteobacteria bacterium
TTGAAGATTCGAGCCATGCGTTTATTGGGACGTTTGAGTCCTGAAGATCTGCCAGAGGAATCTCAATTAGACTTTTATCATTACTTGGAGCAAATTACTTCTTTTGATGATGAGGATTTATTAATTGATTTTAGAGGTGAAAAGCGACGTTCAGTTTCTGATTCTTTTGAAAAAATCCAAATGTTGAGAGAAGAGCGAGAGCTGAGTGATGAGCAGCAGGGGTTGTTAGATGAGCTTGAGGCCTATATTTCCATATAAATAACTTGGTCTGAGAATATTTCATTGCGTTGAGCTGGTGGTTATGAGTATGAAAGAAATTGAAAAAATATTTAAAGATGCGGGCTTTAAGGTTCGTGACTCGCAAGTTGAAATGGTGGAAAGCGTTCGCCAAGCAGTGCTAAGGCAGCAAAAAGTTGTGATCGAGGCAGGAACAGGTGTGGGTAAAACATTTGCTTATTTGCTGGGCGTCTATTTGGGTCAAAAAGATTGCAAAGAAAAAAAACAGGTTATTATTTCAACCAATACCATTGCACTGCAAGAGCAGTTGATGGAAAAAGATTTACCTGATTTAAAGAAACTTATTGGAGACTCTTTTAGTTATGTCATTGCCAAAGGGCGAGGGCGTTATATTTGTCATAAGCGATTGACGAATATTCAGCATGAGGGCAATGGTGTTGAGCAATCAGTTTTAGATGAACTGGATGTTCAGTTAGATAAAGGCTGGAATGGTGATGTGGATGTGCTTAAAAAAGCGCCTCATTACTCAGATTGGCAACAGGTATGTAATACTTCAAACACTTGTATTGGTAAGCGTTGTGAGTTCGTTCAGGAATGTGCTTTTATTCAGGCAAGAAGACGACTGCGTCAAGCAGATATTGTGGTGGTTAACCATAGTCTTTTGTTGTCGCATTTGTCTTTTGGGGATGGCTCTATTTTACCGGAGTTTGAGAAAAGTATTTATGTCATTGATGAGTGCCATCATCTACCCAATAAGGCTTTGTCTGCTTTTTCGGGTCAACTCACATTGATGGGGTCGCAGAAGTGGATTAATGATGTTGATAAAACCTTGAATGCTTTGCCGGGTAAAATAATGAGATCTGAAGATCTGAAGTCCTTGCAGGAAAGCAAAAAAGTTTTGGTACCTTCTTTAACTGAATCGCAATCAATATTGCATGGCTTGTATCAGAAAAGAGTTATAGCGGAAAGAGATGATGAGGTCTTAAGATTGAAGAGCGTCCCAAATGAATTGATAGAGGTTGCTAAGAATATTAAGCAGGCGGCATTAGTTTATCAGGGGATTTTAAAGCGCGGCAAAAGAGGGTTGGATGACTTTGTTGAAAAGAGTGAAATTCATTCAGAGGCTTCTTTGGATAAGCAATTTTCAGCACTTAATTTTTACAATGAGCGTATTGGAAATTTAATTTATGTCTGGGATATGTTGATGTCTCAAGCGGAACCGCCAGTAGCAAAATGGTTGATGCCTCATGAGACCCAGTCTTCAGAAGAGGGAGGTGGCGCTCAGCAGGATTATAATGTTTTTGTATCCGCAACCATTGCGGGAAGTCTATTGGGCCAACTTTTTTGGAGTCAAGTCCAGAACTCTGTCGTGATGTGTTCAGCAACAATTCGTTCCTTGGGTGGTTTTGAGCGTTACCTTGAATCAATGGGATTAGAGGCAGATACGAAAACACTTTATCTTTCCTCGCCTTTTGATTATCAAAAGTCACAGCTTGAGCTCCCAAAGCTAAAATACGCGCCACAGCAGTCTGTTGAGCATATCAAAGAAAGTGCGGCCATTATTGCCAAAGAGCTTCAAGATGGTAATGCATCACAAGGTGCGATGGTTTTATTCACCAGTCTTTTTGCAATGAATAAAACCTTTGATCTAATGCCTAAAAAATTACAGTCAAGCATTCTTATGCAGGGCGATAAATCTAAATCTGCAATGGTTGCCGCGCATAAAAAAATGATTGATTATGGCAAGGCTTCTATCATTTTTGGAGTAGATAGTTTTGCTGAGGGTGTGGACTTGCCAGGAAAGTATCTGGAAACATTGATGATTCATAAGCTCCCCTTTTCGGTTCCGAGTGACCCTATTGCGCAAACGCGTAATGAGTGGTTAGAAGCTCAAGGTAAGAATGCATTTATTGAGGTTTCGTTGCCTGAAGCTTCTCTGAAATTAACGCAGATGGTGGGGCGCTTGGTCCGTGATGAGCAAGATTCAGGCAAAGTAATGATTTTAGATAATCGTTTGAAAACTAAGTTCTATGGGAAGATGTTGTTGGAGAATTTACCAGGGTTTGAGGTGATTTAAAGCTTATTTAAAATACTAAATTCTTGTTATGGGCAATGACAAACAAATGTTATTTCATTGTCTTTATATTTATATATGCTTCGGCAGGAAACGGTTTGATCTTTGTCATTGTGAAGTATGTTTCTGTGGAAATTGTTATTATGGAATATGAAAAGCTCACCTGTTTTGCGAGCATGGTCTAGCTCTGCTTGTGAAAGGGGGGAAGAAGGGTTTATGTTAGCAAACATAATTCCAAGTTCGGCGCCTTTTTTAATTGGTCCATCAATATTTCCAATTAAGATGGGTTTGCCAATAGAGCTGCTTACAAGAAGAAGGGTTTGGGAGTTGCTGCTAACAGAGCTCATTAGGTCATTGTTATCTGTGTATTGCAAAGGTAATGTGCTTTCTTGTTGGTCTACAAAAGTAATACCTTGGTTTATGAAGTCATGTGGCGTGCAATTATGGTGAACTTTTAGATATAGTGCTTGAGGTTGCGCAAAGCTAATAAGTGGGAAAAGTGAAAGGCTTAAAGCTAGGTGTTTTATTTTCATAAGGGTGCTGGATTCATTGCTCTATCTCTGTATTTAAGTATGTCTATTTTTTATTGTAAAAGCAAATGTCATTGCGCCACTTAACCTCTAGCGTATATGCTTGTTATTACTTGGTAGTAATTGATTGCCTTAAAGGGCTGCTAGTATGGTTCAAACCAAAGGACAGCATGTCAGGACATCTGATGATGTGATAGATGTCGGGGTATTTATGGCTCGTCTTCAGGCGGTCTATTCAGAAGAGCGGTTTCTGGTGATTTCTAGAGCTTATGGCTTATTGCTAAAGCATGGCGGAAATTCCTTTGTTCAAGAAGGTAAAAATTTTTTGGAGTATGGTGTTGAGATGGCGGCGATGCTCTATGATCTGCAAGCAGACGAGGCGGCGATTTCGGCTGGATTAATATGTGGTCTTGCTTCTCAGGGGCTGCTGGATTCAAAAGAAATTGAATTAAATTGCGGAGCATCAATAGTTAAAATCCTAGATGGAGTCTGCCATTTATCTAAAATTAGACTTTTACAAAATACTAACCCTAGCAAGTCTCAAATAGATAGATTTAGAAAAATGCTATTGGTTTTGGTAAAAGATATTAGAACGGTTCTGGTTAAACTGGCTGAGGTGGTGTGCCAAATGCGGGCTAATTTCAATTGGGACATTGATTATAAAAAATCTTTTGCAGGGGAGGTTCTGGACATTTATGCGCCATTGGCGAATCGGCTTGGGTTGAGTCAAATTAAATGGGAGCTGGAGGACCGAGCGTTTTCCTATTTGCATCCAAAAGAATATAAAGAAATTGCAGGAGCTTTAAAAAATAAAAGAGTAGAGCGAGAAACTTATATTGCCCAGCAAGTTCAGAGGCTACGGGAGAAGCTAAGTGAGCATGGGGTTGTGGCTGAAGTCTCAGGAAGAGCGAAGCATATTTATAGCATTTGGCTTAAATTAAATAAAAAAGAAAGATCTCTTGATGGTCTATATGATTTATATGCTTTAAGAATATTGGTGGATGATGTTAAAAGCTGCTATGAAGCTTTAAGTGTTTTAAATGCTTTATGGGGTGCATTACCCAGTGAGTTTTCAGATTATATCGCAACGCCTAAATTAAATGGATATCAGTCAGTGCATGCTGTTTACATGGGGCCTGATGAGTCTCCAATAGAGGTTCAGGTTCGGACTCATGCAATGCATGAAGCTTCAGAGATGGGGGTGGCGGCACATTGGCGTTATAAAGAAAACACAAAATATGATGCGAATTATGAAGCGCAAATTGGGTGGTTGCGTTCTTTAATGGCTTGGCAGGAAACACTCTTTGAAGATGAAACTGTTTCTGGTAAGCCACTAAGAGAAAAAAACATGCATGGTCGTGTTTATGTGTTTACACCTAATGGAGATGTGCAAGATTTGCCTCAAGGCTCAACAGCGCTAGATTTTGCCTACCATGTTCATACATCTGTGGGTCACTGCTGTCGTGGCGCAAAGATAAATGGAAAAATCATGCCTTTGACTACGCACCTTAGTATGGGGGATAAAGTAGAGATATTGACAAATAAATTACCATCCCCAAGTAGGGATTGGTGTAATGCTTCTTTAGGATATGTCTTTTCCAATAAAATAAGAGCGCGTATTGCTAGATGGTTTAAGCAGCAAAATAAAGAGGAAGATGCCAAGAGAGGGAAAGATC
>CAXBFV010000127.1:0-4485 GCA_963974985.1 uncultured Gammaproteobacteria bacterium
CAAAAACCTCAGGCAGTATTTGCTTTCAAAATCAAAGGCTAGAGGTAAAGGCTAAAGAAAATTTGCGTGCAATGCGGCGGAAATTGCAAATTATTTTTCAAGATCCGTATGCATCCATGAACCCAAAAATTATGATTAAAGATAGTTTAGCGGAAGGGTTAAAGGCACAAAATTTATATAGAAATAAACAGGCGCTGAATACTCGGTTATGTGAATTACTCAACCAGGTGAATTTACCTGAAAGTGCTTTGGAGCAATACCCTCATGAATTTTCAGGTGGTCAGAGGCAGAGGGTTGCCATTGCGCGGGCATTATCTGTAAGCCCTGATTTTATTATTTGTGATGAGCCAACCAGCGCGCTAGATATTTCTGTTCAGGCTCAAATTTTAAATCTTTTAAATCAGCTTAAAAAAGAGTTTGGTTTAACCTATCTTTTTATTACCCATGATTTATCAGTGGTCTCTTATATTGCCGATCGCGTTATAGTGATGTATTTAGGGAAGATTGTAGAGCAGGGATTCGTTGAGGATGTATTGAAAAATGCAAAACATCCTTATACGCAGGCATTGCTTGCGTCGGCGCCTGATGTGGGTAAAACATTGCAGGTTGCGAATATGTCAGGAGAGCTGCCTTCTCCGATGAATCCGCCTTTAGGGTGCGCTTACCATCCAAGATGTCCTTTGGCGGACTCTAGCTGTAAAAAGTCGGTGCCTGAGTTGAAGGGCAATCTATGGCAGGTTGCCTGCCATAAAGTGATATGATACAGGAACATTGAGAAAGAGTTGGCTCCCTATGATTAGAAAAATATTTTTATCTATAAGCGCAATTATTTTACTGTGCATTATATTTTTAACTCTTATTAATTTTTGGCCGCATAGTAAATCTCAGGATAGTCATTTTGATAATGTGATTGTTTTTGGGGATAGTTTGAGTGATTCATCACCTATGGGGGTTGGAAGTAGTCAAGTCGGGAATAATTACTGGACTTCAATTGCGGGTATAACAAATCGTGAAGGTGCACCCATTACTAGTCGAGTGGGGCCACATGATTTGCGTCGTTTAACTTGGCTTAACTATTTAGTAGACAATATTTCTTTTAATAGAGGGCATCATTTTTTAGCCGTTAAAAGAGCGTTAAGTCATCTTAATCCTTACTATGAAAATGTATCTTATGCTGTGGCTTCTGCTGAAACAGGAAATAATTATATAGACGACCTTAAGCCATCACCTTGGCCTGTGGTGCATGCAGGTTTGTGCCAGGGCATTTCTGATCCTGGCACGTATTCTTGTGTGCCAGGTTTGTTGAAGCAGGTTCATATGTATTTAAAGGATGTAAAAAGCAAGCCTAACCCAAAAACACTTTTTATTTTATGGGCAGGTGGGAATGACTTTTATCAAAATATTGTGAAATTGATGACTGAAAGCAAAGATGATTTATCTCAGCCTATATCCAACACTGTGAAAGCTGTCAAATTACTATTAAAGGAAGGCGTGCCTGCAGAGAATATCTATGTTTTAAATTTGCCAAATTTTTCTATGGTGCCGGCAATCACCGCTTTGGTGAGTGAAAAAATTAAAGGTGCTTGGAAGCAATCCATGGCTTTACATACCATATCTTTAGTTTCTAAAGCTTATAATTTATGGTTGAAGGCTGCGTTAACACTTCAAACTTATGGGGAATTTTCACCAGCACATGTTTTTCCAGTTGATAGTTTATTTTTAAATGCGTATGAAAATAAAGATAACCTGCATCATGAGTTAGGTATTACGACACCTGTGGCAACCACTTGTGTGGTGGCTGAGAAGCTGCCCTTTTGTAAAGGTGTTTTATTTTATAATGATATGCATCCAACTTCTCAGATTCACCAATATTTGGCGGAGCAGTTAGGGCAATATATTGAATAAAGTCTTGAAGGGATTTCTAAATGCTTAGTAGGTTTCGCTGCTATAGTGAGAGCGCGTTTAGTACTTCAGTAACATGGCCTTCAATTTTAACTTTGCGCCATTCTTGTTGAAGAGTGCCTTTTGGCGAGATGATAAATGTGCTGCGTTCAATACCAATATATTTTTTACCGAACATGCTTTTTTGTTTAAGCAGGTTGAAAAAATTGCAAATCACTTCATCAGCATCTGAAATAAGTTCATAAGGCAGTTCAAGTTTGACTTTAAAATTTTCATGTTTACGAATACTGTCTCGAGACAAACCGAAGACTTCAACGCCAAGTGCTTGGAATTTTTTATAGTTGGCAGCAAAGTCTTTGTTTTCATCAGTGCACCCAGGTGTATTGTCTTTAGGGTAGAACATTAATACGATAGTTTTGCCTTGGTAATCATGTAATGTGAAGGTTTTGTTAGAGGTCATGGGCGCTATAAAATCTGGGATTTTTTCACCAATAGTAGGATTTTGATTCATGTTAATGTCCTTGGGCTGCAAAATGATTCATGATTGGTATATAATATATAAATAACACTTTTGATGTAGAGTGGTGCGTTGAATAATCAAACAAAAAAGTTTCCTTTAAAAGAGTTTAATCCTGAGCGCTGTCAAAGGGAAAGACACGAATATTCTGGCGAAGTCTTAATTACTGATTTGCCGCGAGTGCTAGAAGTTGCCGCAAGTGGTAAAGGTGAATTATTTGTTGACATGAAGTTTGCTTTAGAAAAGGGTGGCGTTGTTATAATTTTATTAGAAATTAAGGGCTCAGTAGAGCTTATCTGTCAGAGAACCTTAGAACCTTTTATGCAAGAAGTAGTGAATGAAGTGGAACTTGCCGCCGTCCAAAGTGAAAAGCAGATGGAATTCTTATCTAGTCACTATGAGCCAATATTGATGAATGAAGGGTGGCTTGATTCTAAAGAGATTATTGAGGAAGAGGTTTTGCTAGCGCTGCCTGTCGTGGCAAAAAGCATATTAAGTGATTGTGATTTAAATCACGATCAGGCATACTGCAGTGCCTCAAAAAGTCAGGGTGATATAGCGCCAGTAAAAGAGAATCCTTTTGCAGTGCTTGCTGGGCTGAGAGAAAAGAAAAATTAAAATATTTGAATTAATAAGAATAGGAGAATGAAATGGCTGTTCAAAAGGTAAGAAAAAGTCGTTCGAAACGCGATATGCGTCGTTCACATGATGCGCTAACTGCGGCACAATTATCAGTAGATAGTGCTTCAGGTGAAGTTCATTTACGTCACCATGTTTCACCAAATGGTTACTATAAAGGTAAGAAGGTTGTTGAAACACAAAACGACGAATAGGATTATTTCTTTATGAGTCAACTTATTAAAGTTTCAGTCGATGCAATGGGTGGAGATCATGGTCTGAAAACGACTGTTCCTGCCGCTGTTAAGGCTTTGAAAAAGCACAAAATGTTACATATTACCTTAGTAGGTGATAAGCCAACAATTGAGCAAACTTTAGTAACGTTTTCTGGTAAATATGATAAGGCTCGTCTAGATACGGTTCATGCCACTCAAGTTGTTGAGATGTGTGATCTGCCATCACTGGCTTTGAGAAATAAAAAAGATTCTTCAATGCGTGTGGCAATTAATTTGGTCAAAGATGGTGTTGTTTCAGCTTGCGTAAGCGCTGGAAACACGGGGGCTTTGATGGCGACATCAAAGTTTGTGTTAAAAACATTACCTGAAATTGACCGGCCTGCAATTGTTTCTGCAATGCCTGCAATGGATCCTGACACAGGTGAAATGCGCTCAGTTTTAATGCTGGATTTAGGCGCTAATGTTGGTTGTTCTTCTGAGCAGCTTTTTCAGTTTGGTGTGATGGGTTCAGTGCTTGCGACTTGTTTAACGGGCAACCCGCGTCCAAAGGTTGCATTGTTAAATATTGGTGAAGAAGAAATGAAAGGCTTGGACAGTATTAAACAAGCCTCTAAAATGTTTCATGCTTGTGATGATATTAATTACCATGGTTATGTGGAAGGCAGTGATATTAACAAAGGCACTGTTGACGTGATTGTTTGTGATGGTTTTGTCGGCAACATCTCACTTAAAAGTTGTGAAGGTATAGCCAGTTTCATCGGTAGGGTGATGAAGGCAAGCTTTAAAGAAGGGATTTTTTCACGTTTAGCAATGCTTTTTGCGGCACCTGTATTACTTAAAGTAAAAAATAAACTTGATGTTCGCCGTTATAATGGGGCGAGTCTTTTAGGTTTAAGGGGTATTGTGATAAAAAGTCATGGTGGTGTAGATGCGGAAGCATTTATTACGGCAATTGAAGTGGCTATGCACGAAGTTGAAAAAGATATCCCAAATAAAATACAATTACAGGTGGAGAAGTTAATGCAGCATCCGGAGGTTTAATACTCCTATGTCGCACCACAGTAATCAAAAATTTATGAAGCTTCTTGGAACGGGGAGCTATCTTCCTGAAAAAATAGTCACAAATGATGCGTTATCTGAATTTGTTGATACTTCTGATGAATGGATTAAGCAAAGAGTGGGTATTCATTCTCGTCATTTTGCCGAAGGTAA
>CAXBFV010000128.1:0-4428 GCA_963974985.1 uncultured Gammaproteobacteria bacterium
TAATAAAATAATAGATTGGAAATAGTTTGGCAGAGATGATGGTGGATTTCAATTGAGGCGCATTTCTGAATTAAGTTTCTAGTTGGAAATGATAATTTGATATTCTTTAACGGCATTGCCGCCAATGAGGTGCTCTTGAATGATTTTTTCAAGCACTTCAGGCGTGCAGCTGTGATACCAAATAGCATCAGGATAGACGACGGCAACAGGGCCTTGTTGACAAATGCGTAAGCAGTTGGCTTTTGTGCGATGAATCTTTCCTGATTGAACTAGACCTAGTTCGGCAAGTCGCTTTTTTAGGAAATCCCATGAGACAAGAGAGGCCGCGCGGTCACAACATTTATCCTTGGTTTGGTCACAGCATAAGAATATATGGCGTTCTATGTTTTGAAATTTAAGTTTCTGGGCGCGCTGTTCAATAGAGATGGTTTTGGTTGAAGACATGAGATTTAGCGTTCTCTGTATTTTGAAAGGTCAATGCCAAGGTCCTTAGGTCCGAAAATTGGGCTAGCCATCTCTTCTATATTGGAGTGATGCGTTTTGTCATCCTTACCGACCATGATGATTTTAATATTCTCTTCGGAAACTTGTGAAAATTCTCCAATATACTGCCTACACATGCCGCAAGGAGGTGTAGGTTTATCTGTTGGGGCGTTGATTGCAATTGCAGTAAAGCAATATTCACCATTGGCGACAGCATGGTCAATGGCGCTACGCTCGGCGCAGACACCCATGCCTGAGATAACGCTTTCGGTATTACAGCCTTTATAGATGTTTCCTTTAGTAGTAAGAACTGCCGCCCCTACGGGGAAATTTGACATAATGGTATAGGCATTTTTAAGTGCTTCTTTAGCGGCAGTGATAAGGGCTTGTTCTTGTTGCGAGTCCATAGATATGTTTTTAAAAGATATTTTAGTAATGATAGATGGCATTTTTGTTTTGTGTAGAAAGAAAAGAAATTTTTTCGAATAGTTGGTCGATATGTGAGCATATCGTAGGAAAGTAGGTTAATCTTATTTGGCAAATGGTTGCAAAACTTAAGGGGTGGGGGCAAGGACATATGAAAAAAAACATGGGGGAACAGGAAAAAAAACTTTCTGACAAAAAGAAACAAAATTATGAAAGAGATAGAGAAAGGTTAGAAGATGCGCAGTGGCTCCAGAGAGAGGGGATGCCAGCAAAGATTGCAGCAAAAGTTGCGAAAATCCCACAGTGTAATTTATCGCGGTATGGGTGTTGAAATTTCTTTAAATTGATTCATGAAGCGCAGCAAGGTCGCCGATCAGTGGCAGTTATATTGCCGCCTTACATATTGCGATTGCTATTATGTAAGGCGGCGTTAAAATATATGGGACAAATTGCTTGTAGGTTTTTGTCGAATTCTATATCATGCTCGGGTTGTAACGCTCTGCGGTGCTTGACTTGGGGTTGAGTGGCGGTAGAGGAAAGCTAAAAAGGATGTAATTATGAATCATGAAATTCAACCAAGTTATGAAGAACTTTCTGTAGAATGTAGCTGTGGTAATAAATTTAAAACCCGCTCAACAATGAAAGAAATGCTTAAATTAGATGTGTGTTCAGAATGTCACCCATTCTATACAGGGAAGCAAAAAATTGTTGATACGGCCGGCCGTGTGGATAGCTTCACAAAACGCTTTGGAAGTTTTGCTGGGCGTAAAGTCTAAGCGAAAAACAAAAGTTAAACTTTTAAATGCGCCATTGGCGCATTTTTTTTGCCTTATTTATGATAAGGGTGCCCTTGTAGAATACTCCAGGCGCGATAAATTTGTTCTGCTAGAACAATACGTACAATAGGGTGAGGGAAAGTCATTTTAGAGAGTGATATTTTTTCGTGGGCCATTTTTTTGATTTCAGGATCAATGCCGTCAGGGCCACCAATAATAATTATCACGTTTGGGCTATTCTGTTGCCAGCCCGTTATTTTTTCAGCAAGTTGCTCTGTGCTAATTAATTTCCCGTGTGGATCTAAAACAACAATGTAATCATTGTCTGAAATTTTGCTAAGCAATGATTTTGCTTCTAGAGCCATGAGATTTTGAATATTATTATTTTTGCCTCGTTTAGCTATGGAGAGCTCAATGAGTTCTAGTTTAATGCTGCTAGAGGAGAGGCGCTTTTGATATTCTTGACAACCTTCTTGTACCCATTTTGGCATTTTTTCACCCAAGGCAAGTATTTTTATCTTCATGGTTGAAGACGGGTAAAGGTAAATTTGTTAGGAGAAGATAATTCGTTATTAAATTCATAGTTTGAAACATTAAAGTTTTTGAGTTCATCCGGTGTGTCAATGTTGTGATCTAAAATATGACGAATCATCATGCCTCGAGCGCGTTTGGCGAAGATCCCAACGGTTTTGTATTTACCCTCTTTAAATTCTTTGAAATCAATATCAATCCAATTGTTTTGAAAGTCTTTTTTATTGATGGCTTGTGAATATTCATTTGACGCGAGATTAATAATCGTTTTTGAAGCGTGAGTGTTAAGTCTTTCTTGAAGCGCTTTGGTCAAAGTTTTTTGCCAAAAGTCATAGAGATTACCATTTTTAAAACTAATGCGGGTACCCATTTCTAGGCGATAAGGTTGAACGAGATCCATGGGGCGAGCAAGACCGTAAAGCCCTGACAGAATACCCACATGCTCTTGGGCGTATTCACATTGTGCTTGGGTTAATGTTGCGGCTTCAATGCTGCGGTAAACATCACCATTAAAAGCAAAAAGTGCTTGTTTGGCATTTGGGGTTGTATAGTTTTTGGGGTCAAAGTTAAGGTAATAGTCAAAAACTTGCTGTGCCAATTTTTCACTAATTTTCATCATGGTTGCAAATTCACTAGGCTCATAATGTTTAAGGTGATTTACTATTTCTGCAGTACACGTTTTAAAGTTAAGCGCTGAGGAAAATGGAATAGGGCAGGGGTCTTTGTAGTTTAGACTCTTTGCAGGTGAAATGAGACTGATCATAGTTAATACTTTAGAAGAAAGGGCTGTGTGGTTATCTTAGCAGGTTATCCTCTTTCTTTAAATTTTGGTTGGACGTAAAAATAATATTTATGGCTCAATACCAGTCGGTATTAAAGCAGACAATGCTGAAGTGGGAAATTAAATTTAAGCTCATAATGTTTTAGCAAAATCCTTTTATGTGTTGAATGCTGGAATTTAAGCCAAGTTTTTTCTATGTTTACAGCAGTATGATTTACATAGGCTTCCACATTGAGTGCTCTGTTAGAGGTTAAAAATTTGCGTCTCTATCTGGAAACAGAGAAAGGGTATGTGCGTGCGGTAGATGGCTTAGGTTTTAAAATTTCTGAAAATGAATGGTATGCCTTAGTAGGTGAGTCAGGTTGTGGGAAATCTATGACTGCCAATGCCATTATGCGCTTATTGCCTGAAAATGCAGTTTTTGTAGAACACTCTGAAATTATTTTTGATGGTGTCTCATTGCTCGAAAAAACTGAGCGTGAAATGCGTGAGATTCGAGGTTCGGAAATTTCTATCATTTTTCAAGAACCGATGACAGCTCTTAATCCTGTTATGACGATAGGAGATCAGTTAAAGGAGGCAGTTAAATCGCAAGAAAATAACTTATCTCGGTCTGATAAAGTGGTTGAACTTTTAGAGGCGGTAAAAATATCGGACCCATTGCTCCGAATGAAATGCTATCCGCATGAATTGTCAGGAGGGATGAAGCAGCGGGTGATGATCGCAATGGCATTGGCGGGCGAGCCTAAATTATTGATTGCCGATGAGGCGACGACGGCCTTAGATGTTACGATTCAGGCTGAAATTTTAAATCTTTTAAAATCGTTACAAAAAACTTTTAAATTTGGGGTTTTATTTATTACACATGATTTGGCAATTGTTTCTCAAGTTGCAGATCAGGTAGGTGTCATGTATGCCGGGCAATTAATTGAAGAGTCTGCAAAAGATGCATTTTTTACAAAGCCGAAACACCCTTATAGCAAAGGTTTGCTAGCGGCTCGCCCGAATCAAATATTAAAAGATCGGCCACTTCAGAGTATTCCAGGCAGTGTGCCTAAATCAATTGATCCACCGGAAGGATGTCGTTTTGCATCAAGGTGTGTATATAGGATTGAGTCATGTGCTTTGCCTCAAAAACTTGAACCAGATAAAGTGAGGTGCGCTCAGTGGGGATCACTTAAAAGCCCTCAGTTTGTAGTACCAAAACCTCAAGAAGTTGATCGTGTTGATGAGAATCAGGAAGTTATTTTGGAGGTTAAGAATTTAAAAGTTCACTTCCCAATAAAATCAGGGATTTTAAAAAGAACACGGTCTTATGTTAGGGCTGTAGATGATGTATCTTTTCATATGCAAAAAGGGGAAACAGTTGCCATAGTGGGGGAGTCTGGTTGTGGGAAATCAACATTGGGAAAAGCGATTGCGCAGCTTATT
>CAXBFV010000129.1:0-4422 GCA_963974985.1 uncultured Gammaproteobacteria bacterium
GTTAAATCTAAGTTAGCCGTACTAAAATCAACTTGTGAGGTAATACCAGTGACAGTTGATGTATCTTTACCAACAACAAACACATCCCCCGCCTGAAGCTGTCCTGACAGTGAAATTGTCTGGGTCACCGGCCCGTTAATTCCGTCATCTGTTTGAATATGCAACTCATAATCTGCTAAATTTAATGTGCTATTGGTTAAGTTAGCAATTTCAAGTGCTTGGTTATTGCCATCACCTAAATCAACGTAACTTGAAATAAATAAATCATCTGGATTTGCAAGCGTATGTTCATATGAAGATTGCAAAAACTCATTAATGGCAACCTTAGTCTCAATTTCACCTACTTGCTTTTCCAACTGCCAATCTTGTTCGCCTGAACTCTGCAATCCTGTTTCATCGTCAGAAGCCGCCACATCAGCCTTCAAAAGCGCTGAAAAGTTCTCGACAAAAGCCTCTCCATCTTCACTTCCGGCAATATCACAGCCGTAAAGTAAAACATCTCCGCCACCCTTTAAGTTTTCCGCCAGCAAGCCAAAGGCATCATTATTATTTTGCAAATAATCATTATCCACAACATCAGAACCCAAGTTAAATGAGCCTGGCTCACCATGAGTCACAACATGCACAGCGGATAAACCGTCGGTTTGTGACAATATGTTATTCATCGCATCAATACCGCTTTCATTGGCATCAATGATCTCGACATACATATCTCGCGATAAATTGTTGACAATAGACTCAATGTCATCAACTCGACTATCGATAAACATCACTTCACTGTAGTTTGATGGATTACCCTGAGTCAGCTCAAACAACTCTAAGCCAAAGCTTTCTTTAGCCTCGTTTTGGTCAGCATCAGCCTCTAGCGCTTCAAGTGCATTATCGCCTTGAGCCGCATCCACTTCATCCATTACAACAGGAAGCGCAGCATCGAATAATAAACGCGGTTCCAATAAGTTCCATGTCACAGCGTTTTGCTCTACTTCATTGTGCTTTCTAATTGCCATAAATAAACCCATCTAAAAATAAATTAAATTAAATTATATACCTTAAGAATAATATAAAAATTCTCTATTTACAACTTTCCTTTACAAGGTTACCCCCTAGTTTTGGAGTCACAGAGAAGGAGAATAAAATAGGCAATCAAAGACACACAATTAAGTTCAGAAAAGTTCTAGAACTTAATTAAAAAACTATCAGTTAAATTCGAGCATGAATAGCAAAGGCCGCTATTATAACAATGCAGCATATGAGAACCTCTTTCACACACTTAAATTTAAGCTTACTGATGATGAGGATTATCAAAACTGAGAAGAAGCTAAACGATAAAAATTTGAATATCTTGAAGTTATTACAACACAAAAAGACAGTATTCTACGATAAACTACAAGACCCTAAAAGAGTTTAAGTTTACCATAAATCTGGTCTACAAAAGCGCGCCCAAATTGAGTGGGCAGGCCATTTAATCATTACAGAATTTTAAAGCATTTGAGCATCTTCTCACCGCGCAAATACTAACGCCTATCTCTTTAGCAATATAACGTTGAGATTTTGCGGATTAATAATGCCTGAGTTAAAAGCATTCTTTTCCCCAACTGTTTGCGCTCTTCATAAGTAAATAAGAAATCGCTTACATTAGCCATATCCAACTCATTGCTTAAACCTGATAATATTTTAATTAATTCAACCCTAATCCGCAGGAAGGATTATTTGTTACTTCATTTATAACATACTCCATGTACTCATTAATCAGTACATAAATACGCAGCAAGTGTCAAATACCTATCTTCACTCTCGATGCTTTTAAAAAATAAAATTTCTTGAAAAAAAGTAAATGCAGCTTTAGAATGTCGATATATTTTATACCATAACAATGTCGAGCATCATGAATAATATTTCTTAAATCTACCCACACAAGCTGGGTAAGTTCGCCATAAATGCCAGCTAGGTATTTGTGGTTTTATAAAGCCCTTCAAGATTTTAGAGATACATGATGCACAAACCTATTTCCCTTATAAGCGTTAGCCTTTGTTTTGCTAATAAAACCTGCTTTGAAGATTTTACAGCCTCTATTTACCCCGGCAGTCGTATTGCAGTCATTGGCAGGAATGGTAGTGGCAAATCCTCCTTGTTAAATATATTACGCAAAGCCCTTGAGCCATCAAGCGGCCAAATCGATATTCCTGATGATCCGCATATAGGATATGTTGAGCAAACCATTAATGATTATGAAAATTTAAGCGGTGGCCAGAGATTAAATAAGCGGCTCACCGAAGCGCTTGCACTCTGTCCAGATGTCCTCATTTTAGATGAGCCGACCAACCATCTTGACATTCCAAATCGTAAAAGCCTCATACGCATGCTACAAAATTATCCAGGCACACTTATTGTCGTCAGCCACGATGTTGAACTACTGTGTCATTGCGTCGATACATTTTGGCATATTGACGATCAAAAAATCCATACATTCTCTGGCGCATATGACGATTACATTCATGAATTAAAACGGCAACGCGCCAGCGTTGAAAAAGAACTCTCTCAATTAAAACAAAATAAAAAAGAAACTCACACCCAGTTAATGAAAGAACAACAACGTGCTGCCAAAAGCAAATCTAAAGGCCATAAAAGCATTGAAAATAGAAAATGGCCGACGGTCGTGAGTAAAGCCAAGACCACTAGATCCAATCAAACTTCTGGTAAGAAAAGAGCTTCTATTAATCAAAAAAACCACGATCTAACAAACCAACTTTCTAAACTAAGACTGCCCAAAATTATTCTGCCAAATTTCTCATTAAATTCAGGGCCTGTTGCTTGCGGCATTATTTTATCAATTGAGGGCGCGGATATTGGTTATCCTCAAGATAGGTCATTACTTAAAAATATCTGTTTATCTCTTTCTGGCAAAGAACGCATTGCGATTAGCGGCAAAAATGCTTCTGGGAAGTCCACGCTCTTAAAAGCCATACTTGGAAAAAATAATATATTCAAAACAGGTCACTGGCACCTTCCAAAAAACAAACATATTGGCTATCTAGATCAACACTATTCTAACCTTGAGCCAGACATTTCAGTTATAGAGCACATATACAAATCCCGGCCAGACTGGCACGAAACTGAGATTAGACAACATTTAAATGATTTCTTATTTCAAAAGAATAGTGAAGTCTCTAGTTTAGCCCGTAACCTTTCTGGTGGCGAAAAGGCCAGACTTTCACTCAGCTTAATTTCTGCCAATACACCAAGGCTGCTTATATTAGATGAAATTACCAACAACCTTGATCTGGAAACTAAAGCGCACGTGATTCAAGTTTTAAAAGCTTATCCTGGCAGCATGATCATTGTTTCCCATGAAGAGCATTTCCTAAACGCAATTGGCATTGATCATAGTTATACCATTGAGAACGCCATGATCCTGAATTGATATTTTTTAGTCAGCTAGCGCACCAAAATCCTTTACCGCTCACCATCTAATAGCACAAAAACCATTCGGCAAACTTCATTCGTATGGTTTGACCAGGCATGATGGCTACCGCAATCAACCACTACATCACCCGGATTTAAAATAGTTTGATTGGTATCACTAATTAAGGTGACTGATCCAGTTAATATAAAGCCATAAACCATCACATCCACTTGGTGCATCATAGGATGTTTGGCTTCTTTTTGCTCTGCGGTAACGGGTTGGCCATTTAATAAGATATCATCCAACTGATGTATAAAAGCTGAATCTGGCGGGATATCACAAATACGCAAGACACTGCCCCTCTCCGTTGGCAAAAATGCAATCGGGCTTGCGGCAGGATCATTATTACAGCTTATTTTGACGGGTGCGGAATCTGTAGCCCAGCAATTAATAGACACCGCTGAATCTACACCTTCCATAAAGTGATCGATATTTTCAATATCCGCATCATTTACAATCGCCGATTGGTTTTCAGCTGTTTGAGCAATGACCACTCTTCTGACAGGTTTCATTTAAAATTCACTCCTAGATTTTAGGTAAACTAATAATCCTCAATAGTTTTCCCTAATCTATTCAATTACAAACATTTTCATACCAATCATATTTTAAACTTTCAAACTGCTGCCCACTGGTATCTTGGACCGTGAAATTAAATGAAGTTGAAGGTTTGATATTTGCTAATTTCCCAGTAAAAGATAGGTCTTTCATATCATCCGTTTTAATGAGCTGAACATTTTGCTGAACCCCTTCTCTGTTTTGGTAATGAACAATAATTAGCCTAACATTAGAGGTGTTTTTATTTAAATTTATTGCTAAGTCACTCCCTTCTATACTTAATGCACCCATAGACGCTGAATTTAAGTCTCTTTTAAAATCATAAGAACATTTCTGTGGTGTCGGAACAGGTGTCGGAACAGGTGTCGGAACAGGTGTCGGAACAGGTGTCGGAACAGGTGTCG
>CAXBFV010000130.1:0-4408 GCA_963974985.1 uncultured Gammaproteobacteria bacterium
GGAAGCGAAGAATCAAATTAAGGAATGCTTTTATGAGGTGTTGGTAGAGCAAAAACTACCGATGCTGGTAAATGTTCTGGCACACCATAAGCCTGAAAATGCCATTATATTTTGTAATATGAAAGTAGATACGCAAAAAGTAGCGGCCTACCTTCAAAGCAAAGGAATGGAAGCTTTAGCGATTCATGGTGACTTGGAGCAGTACGAACGTAATGATGTCTTGGTTCGCTTTGTGAATAAAAGTTGTTCTATCTTGGTAGCCACAGATGTCGCAGCCAGAGGCTTAGATATTAAAGAGCTTGGTATGGTCATTAACTATGACCTGCCTCATGATGAAACAACTTACACCCATCGTATAGGTCGAACAGGACGTGCAGGTGAAAAGGGTGTGGCATGTACCCTTTACTCAGGACGTGATGCGCATAAAGTAGATGTTTATGAAGGAGCAGGTCGATCCTTTCAGGGTGGTGATAAGCTCGCTGTCGATAATGCTTTTAAACTCAGTGCTCTAAATAAAACATTAGTGATTGAAGGTGGCAAGAAAGATAAAATGCGCCCAGGAGATATTTTGGGTGCCTTAACAAAAGAAGCGGGCCTTGCGGGAAATCAAATAGGTAAAATCGATGTCTATGATCGTCAAAGCTATGTAGCCATTGAAAAGAATGTGATTGAAGAAGCGCGTTTACACTTTAAGCAAGGTAGAATTAAAGGGCGTAAGTTTCCAGTTTGGGTTTTATAAAAGTTCCTGCATAAAACATTTATTGATAAATACTTTTGTTGAAAATTCGTTCAAAATGCTTAATTACAAATTTTAAACTACGCTCTCTTAATTATTTTCGCCTCAGTCTTTATTCACTAAATGATCATGCAAAAGCTTTTATAGTTGATTTTTATTGGTGGTTTTTGGAAAAAGTAACGTAAAAATTATACCGACTAAAAACTCCAAAGGAATGACATAAACAGCCCAGTACCACATGTACTCGGGCTCTCCAAAATAAAGGTAACAAAAAACACCGCCGACTACTCCAGTCAAGATACTCAAGAAGCTGGCTATGGGAGAGACTTTTTTCCAGTAAAACCCGCCTAATACAGAAAAGGCTAAGGCTGCAATGGGGATGTTCATTAAGATCATTTTTTCAAATACTTTATTTACGAATAAATTCGCCAATAAATAAGTAATAAGCCCGATCACTGCAGTCATTATGATGCTTATTTTAAGGCTCTTATTTTTGGGATTTTTATCATGGTGGGCAATAAAGACAGAAGAGATGGTATTCCAAAGTGCTGCTAAAGTAGTGGTCGCAATGAAAAAAATCATGGCATAAGCAAAACCTTTCAAGATGGCAGGCAGACGATGATTAATTAAATAGGGGATGGCTTCTTGAGGTGCACGTTGCAGGTGACTATTTTCACCCAATTTACTGGCCGCTAAAATTGACATCAGATAAATGAGCGTAATTAAAACAGCAGCGATTAAAACGGCTTTAAAAGCTACAGTTCGAGACTCCGCTGAAAATATTTTTTGTCCATACCAAGGCGCTAGAATATAGGTAAACATGGTAATAACCGTGAGCGAAATCACTTCAGTCATGGGGAATCCTGTCTGACGTAATACACTATGGCTAATGTCATTTGGGGCGGCATGAGAAAAGCTGACATAAAAAATGGTAGGGAAGACTAATAAAACAAAAATAAAACTGATGGCATCTATACGGATAATAGACTTGAGTCCGCCTTTTAAGGTGATAAGTGCCATCAATGCACAAAAGATAGCGCTGAGTTCCCATTGGTTTAATTTGGGAAATAGGGGTGCGAATATTAAGGTTAATGATTTAATATAATTTGCGCTAAACCCCAGCATGGCAATAATGAGAATGAATGCGGCAAAATAGCCAATTAAAGGATTGTAACGTTTTTCAAAAAAAGTAGTGATACTAACGGCATTAAAGTCTTTCCATTTTTTAGCAACAGTGAGTGCGTAGAAAGATAAACCTATGAGAAAAATTATTGCAACCCAGGCGGCAGAAAACCCATAAAGATAACCTAATGAGGCAAAGCCTACCATTGTTGAGGTATTTAGCTCGGTCATGACCAGTGTTGCAGTTAAAGGAAATAGTTTTGTTTTCCGATCAGATACAAAATAACTCTGCGCATTTTTTGCACGACGAGATTGGATAAGAGGAAGTGCAATGACGCATAGTATTAAAAATGAAAAAGAAATCCAATTTAGAGGTGACATGTTAATTCAAAGTTTGTCGTCCTACCCTCTAGGGCACAGGCTGCGAAGGCGGGGATCCAGGACTTATAAATCCTTACGAAGTTATTTTTAAACCTCATTCAAATCCCAGTTATATTTTTGGTAGGTGATGTCATCAGCAGATAAAACTTTATTTTGTAATGCTTTTGAGGGAAGGTAGTAAGTAATAAAAGTTTTTAAGTCTTGATTATTATCACCAAAATCAACAGCATACCATTTAAAGATTTCTGAGAGCTCTAGCGTCTCACCTTTTATTGTTAGTCCTTTAGGACTATTTATAAATGCTCTAAATGATTTATTAAGTTGCTGGTTAATATTTTTTGCATTAAAGGGCGCTTGTAATAAGTTTGGGCAGCTTATAGATGCACAATTCACAGCAGCATGAATACGGGGATCATTCCAAATAGGTCTTAAAATACGATGCTCAATGTCGTTGAGTGATAATTCAGTACCTTCAACTGTCAATAATTTTTCATTCCAAGGCCCAAAGCCAAAATAACCTGATTTTATTTTAGTAATGCTCGAAACAGGATAGTTTTTAAGGATCAAGGATACGGTTTCCATGTTATAAAGATTAATCCAGTAAGCATATTGCTCGTTGCGATTATAGGTATTTATGTGTAATGCACTTAGTTTTTCTATTGCTTGTTTTAAAGCTAATTTATCTTGTTTAGAGACTTTGGCATATTTTATGTAAACCTGTTGATCCTCTTTAGTAGAGTATTTTTGTAAGAAGTTTTTCCACACAGGGTAAGAAATTTTTTGAGTTGAAACAGGATCAAAGTTAGACCATTTATTCCAATAGTCTTTGGCGGGGGCGGCATTGAGCGATAAAGAAAAAATTAAAATAATAATGGCAAGAAAAGGTTTGAAATATCGAATCATAGTGTTGTCCTTATAAATTTTGTTTTTTAAAAAAATCGTAATAAAAACTGTACAACTTTTTTTGTTTTATTTGAATAGAGCGCTTCGGTGTAATAAGAACCCGCAACGCGTTTATTCAACTCACTCAAAGTTGGGTAGGGCACAATGTAACCGGCCATATGTTTGATTTTAAGCTTGTTAGTGATGGCGAGCGTCCACTGAGAAATAAGTTCACCTGCATTCTCTCCCACAATTGTGGCCGCTAGGATATAACCTTTTTTAGAAACCGCTACTTTGATTAAGCCATTGGTATGTTTGCCAGCTTGAGCGCGATCATTATCTTTATAGCCAAGCTGTAGAACTTTAGCGCCTTGCGCTTCAGCCTCTGCAATATCCATGCCCACGTGTGCCAATTCTGGGTTCACATACATAACCCAAGGGAAGCTACTATAGTCAACTTTTGCAGGAAGCTTAAAGAGGATGTTTCGGATTACAATACCTGCGTGATAGCCCGCGGTATGCGTAAACTGGTAAGGGCTAGCAATATCACCAATCGCGTAAACATTTTTATGAGAGGTACGTAAACGTTTATCTACAATAATGCCTTGAGGTGTGTGCTTGATATCGGCGTTATTAAGTTTCAATTTTTCGATATTCGGCGTGCGGCCTGTGGCAATTAAAAGATGAGACGCTGTAATAGATTTTTCGTACCGTTTACATCAAGTTTAACCTGAATGCCTTTTTCTTGATTACTAAGCTGATTGATCTTAGCATTCTCGTAAATATCAATGCCTTGACTTATAAACTGATTTCTCACAATTTCAATGCAGTCTTTGTCTGCACGCCCCAGTATTTTTGGAGCGGCTTCAATGATAGATACCTTACAACCTAAAGAACTATAAGCTTGGGCTAATTCACAGCCGATAGGACCGCCGCCAACCACGACAAAATGTTCAGGCCTTTCTTTTAAGTCAAAAATAGTTTCATTAGTGTAGTAATGAACATCATCAAGACCCGGTGTGGGGAAAATTCGCGAACGTGAGCCTGTAGCAAGTACAATGTATTTGGCTTCAATAATTTGATCGCCAGCCTTTACTTTTTTATTGGAAATCAATTCGCCAAATTCTTGAATAACAGTCACGCCTAATTTCTCAAAGCGCTCAACAGAGTCATGTACCGCAATGGTGTCAATCACGCCTCGTACGTGTGCATTGACCTTATCAAAATCAACCGCTACGTCAGAAATATTCACACCGAACTGTTGAGCATGATCTGCCGTATGTTTGG
>CAXBFV010000131.1:0-4392 GCA_963974985.1 uncultured Gammaproteobacteria bacterium
GATCTGCCGCTTCCATTACTGCGCGAACCTGTTCCAAGTTATTTACATTGAATGCTGGAATCCCGTAGTTATATTCAGCTGCATGATCCAATAACTGTCTTAACGATACTAATGCCATGTCTTTATCTCCTGTTACTAATTTCTAAAAACTTTTTCTATTTGATTATCTTTTAATAAAAAAACCGATCCCGCAATTAAATAGCGGGATAACAATCTATTTTATTTATTGTACATTTCCAACTTGAACTACTTTGATCTTATTTGTACCACCTAAGACACCCATATGATCACCACTGGTTAAAATAATCCAGTCACCCTCTTTAACAACTTTACGATCGACAAGTTCCTCAACCGCTGCACGATTCACATAGTCTTTTGGCATACGCGTTGAATCAAACTCAATGGGTAATACACCACGATAAAGCGTCATTTTACCCTTTGTAGCATTATTTCGTGTCATTCCATAAATTGGGTGTTTTGTATTAATACGCGACATCCATCTGGCCGTTGAGCCAGACTCAGTCAAAGAAATAATCGCCTTAGCGTCTACATGGTTTGCCAAATATACAGCTGATAATGCCACCGCTTCATCTACACGATCATAATTACGATCAACATTAGACTTAGTCACAATATTTACTAAAGAGCTTCCTTCTGCTGCACGAATCACTCGATCCATTGTTGCAATCGCTTCAACAGGATAATCACCTGCTGCTGATTCAGCAGACAACATCACCACATCCGTTCCATCTAATACCGCATTTGCCACATCTGATACTTCAGCACGTGTTGGTGTTGGACAAGTGATCATAGACTCCATCATTTGTGTTGCAGTAATCGCAATTTTATCTAACTCACGCGTACGATTGATAATCATTTTTTGAACTGCCGGAACATTTTCATCACCAATTTCAACCGCCAGATCACCACGTGCCACCATTACTGCATCAGATGCATCAATGATATCATCAATGTTTGTCACCGCTTCTGTACGCTCTACTTTTGAAACAATGCCGGCTTTACAGCCTTCAGCTTCTAAAAGCTCACGCGCATAACGCAAATCATCACCATCACGCGGAAAAGAAACAGCGACATAATCCACATTTAAAGACGCCGCTGTTTTGATATCTTCTTTGTCTTTTTCTGTTAACGCGGGTGCGGTTAAACCACCCCCTTTCTTATTAATGCCTTTATTATTTGAGAGCGCGCCACCCGCAGTAACGGTACACAACACTTTAGTGCCTTCAACTTTTTTAACGGTTAAAACTACTTTGCCATCATCCAATAAAAGGGTGTCGCCTTTTACCACATCATTTGGAAGTTCCTTATAATCAATCCCAACGGCATCCTGTGTGCCTGCAGTAGAATCCATCTCAGCATCCAATGTGAATTCAGCACCTTTTACAAGCATAATTTTATTATCTTGAAACTTAGCAACACGAATCTTTGGACCCTGCAAATCAGCAAGAATACCAATAGTTACACCCATCTCTTTTGCGACTTCACGAATCATTTCAACGCGAGCCCGATGGTCATCTGCCGTTCCGTGTGAAAAATTACAACGCACAGCATTCAGCCCTGCTTTAATCATTTCACGCAAAATTTCTTTAGATTCACTTGCTGGCCCAATTGTGGCCAAAATTTTTGTTCTTCTCATTTGAATTACCTTATTTTGCTCTACTTTTTAACATTTCTACTGCAGGTAGTGGTTTACCTTCTAAAAACTCAAGAAAAGCGCCACCAGCTGTTGAAATATAAGAAACCTTATCCTGGATATTATATTTTTCAATAGCCGCGATCGTGTCTCCACCACCCGCTAAAGAAAATGCAGAACTCTCTGCAATGACTTTTGATAAAGCCTGTGTACCTGAACCAAAATTATCAAATTCAAATACACCTAATGGTCCATTCCAGACAATGGTTTTTGAATTTGCTAACTTTTTAGCAAATAATTTTTCTGTTTCAGGGCCTATATCTAAAATTAAATCTTTGTCTGAAACCTCTTCTACTTTTTTAACTAGTGCTGTCGCATGCTCAGAAAATTCTGTTGCTACACGCACATCAAGAGGCAAAGGAATTTCACAATCATTTGCTTTACCAGCCTCAATAAGTTGACGCGCTGTCTCAACCAGATCCTCTTCATATAAAGAAGCACCTACATTGTGGCCTGCGGCAACCAAAAAGGTATTTGCAATGCCACCCCCAACAATCAAAGTTTGAACTTGCGTTACCAGGTTTTCAAGCACTGTTAATTTAGAAGAGACTTTAGCACCACCGACAATTGCCGCCAAAGGTTTAGCAGGGTTTTCAAGCGCCGCACCAAGTGCTTCTAGCTCTTTATTTAAAAGCAAACCAGCACAGGCTTGGGGGGCAAATTTTGCCACACCATACGTAGAGGCCTGAGCTCTATGAGAAGTTGCAAAGGCATCCATGACAAAAACATCACAAAGTTTTGCCATTTTACGCGACAAAGCCTCATTATTTTTTTTCTCACCCATATTAAAACGAACGTTTTCACATAAGGCAACTTCACCGGCCTGAAGATCAATACCATCCAGCCAATCCTGCTTAAATTTCACTGGCATATTTAGTAACTTCGATAAACGTTCCGCCACAGGTTTTAAACTGTTTTCTTGGTCCTGTTCACCCTCAATTGGACGCCCAAGATGAGACATTAAAATTACTTTTGCATTCTGTGATAAGGCATATTGAATAGTAGGTAATGCTGCTTTAATGCGCACATCACTCACTACTTTTCCATTCTTTAACGGTACATTAAAATCAACACGAATTAAAATTCGCTTGCCTGAAACATCTAGGTCTTTAATACTTTGTATACTCATCTAATCACCCAGTTCTTAAAACAAAAAAGGCATGATTATCATGCCTCTATAATTTGAACCAATTATCTACTTAGCTGCAAACCAAGCTTTCGTTGTTCTTAGCATCTGACATGAGAAACCCCATTCATTGTCATACCAAGAAAGCACTTTAACTAAGTTTCCACTCACACGCGTTTGCGTTGCATCAAATACAGATGGGCGTGAATCATGATTAAAATCAATAGAAACCAAAGGTGCTTGGTTATAACCCAATATACCTTTTAGATAACCTTCTGAAGCCTTTTTCAAAACAGCATTTACCTCTTCAACTGAGGTTGCACGCTTAGCAATAAAAGTCAAATCCACTACTGAAACATTAATGGTTGGCACACGCATGGCAAAACCATCAAGCTTACCTTTAAGTTCTGGCAAAACTAATCCAACCGCCACAGCCGCACCCGTATTCGTTGGGATCATGCTAGCAGTTGCAGAACGCGCACGACGTTTATCTGAATGGTAAACATCTAATAAGTTTTGATCATTTGTAAAAGCGTGAATCGTTGTCATTAGCCCTGACTCAATACCGATTGCATCGTTTAAAGGCTTCGCAATAGGCGCTAAACAGTTAGTCGTACAAGATGCATTTGAAATCACTGTCATGTCAGACGTTAAAACGTGTTGATTAACACCATTAACAATGGTTGCATCTACATCATTCCCGCCAGGCGCTGAAATAATTACTTTTTTAGCGCCGCCAGCTAAATGGGCCGATGCTTTTTCTTTAGATGTGAAAATACCTGTACATTCGAAAACGACATCAACATCTAACTCACCCCATGGCAAGTTTTTAGGATCTCTTTCTGAAAAAACACGAATTTTATCGCCATTAACAATAAGATTTTCACCTTCAACTTTCACATCACCCCCGAATGGGCCATGCGTCGTATCATATTTTGTCAAATGTGCATTGGTTTCTAAATCCGCCATATCATTGATTGCAACGATTTGAATATCATTGTTTTCAGCATATTCGTAGCGCGCGCGCAAAATATTTCGACCAATTCTTCCGTAACCATTGATTGCAACTTTAATTGTCATTACTCACTCTCCTTATTTTTTACACACTAAATTTTTAGCTTGTTCTACAACATTTTCAACACTCAAACCAAATTCTTTAAATAATTCTTCAGCGGGTGCTGATTCACCAAAGTGATCCAAACCAATAACCAAACCATTTCTATTCTTAATAAACTGATGCCATAAAGCAGTGCTTCCTGCCTCTACAAATATAATGGGTGTTTTCTCAGACAACACTGATTTTTGATAGTCCTCTGATTGTGTTTGGAAAATATCTACGCAAGGCAGAGAAATTACCCGTGCTGAAATGCCAATTTTCTTAAGCGCTTCAGCGGATTTCTTAATTAACTCAACCTCTGAACCCGTAGCGCCCAACACTAAATCAAAATTATTTTGATCTTCTAGGATATACCCACCTTTCTCAACTTGTGAAACCATCCCAACATTGCTCACCAAAGCAGGTAAACCTTGACGCGACAATGCAAGCACTGAT
>CAXBFV010000132.1:0-4380 GCA_963974985.1 uncultured Gammaproteobacteria bacterium
AAGATTATAGAGAAAAGCATTATCTCTACAGAAACGCCAGAAATTACACTCCCTAGAGTTATTCAATTTTTTAAATCCTTTTCAAATCAACTAACCTCTATGGGCATTGGTGCTTTTGGCCCTGTTGACCTACACCCTAGCTCACCCCACTACGGAAAAATCACACATACACCCAAACTCGCTTGGCGAAATTTCAATTTACTTCAAGCTCTGCAATCTGAGTTTAATATTCCCATGGTCTTTGATACCGACGTCAATGCCGCAGCCCTTGGTGAATATACATGGGGAGCCGCTCAAAACATTTCTCATTTTCTGTATATTACAGTCGGCACAGGCATAGGGGTGGGCGGCATGATAAACCATGAACTCATGCATGGATTAACCCATCCCGAAATGGGACATATTCTAATTCCCGGCAGTTCCCAGGATATCAGCAATTTTAAAGGTATTTGCCCTTATCATGGCAATTGCTTAGAAGGCCTCGCTTCAGGCACAGCCTTAAATGCTCGCTGGGGAGTAAGCTCTAGCCAAAACTTAGAAAAAAATCACATCGCATGGGAAATCGAATCTGATCATTTAGCGCAAGCGCTAATGAATTACACGCTCATCTGCTCCCCGCAAAAAATTATCATGGGTGGAGGCGTCATGCATCAACAACAGCTATTCCCAATGATACAAAAGAAACTAAAGGCACTCTTAAACGGATATGTTCAGCATCCTACAATATTAGAGAATATTGTGTCACCTAAACTCAAAGATAACGCGGGAAGCTTAGGCGCTATTGCTCTTGCAATGAAAACTAAGTCCTAATCCCCAGCTCTTTCAAACGCTCATCCAGATAATAATCAGCCGTTGGATAACGCTCTGATAAATAAACATCTGCTTTTGCATGCATAAAAGTTGGCATAGACATACGATCACGTTTTGCCGCAGCACCTGTTGGCTTTAAGACACGGTGACTGGTAGAAATATATTCAAAGTTCGTCATCTCCTGCAACATATCACCAATATTAATCACAATGGTACCTGGCTCACAATCCACATCATGCCATTGCTTATCTTCCTTCGAGTACACTTGAAGTCCCGGCTCATTCGCAACTGGTAAAATCGTGATAATATTAATATCTTCATGTGCTGCTGCACGAATAGCCCCTGCTTCAGGCTCTTCAAGAAGTGGCGGGTACTGCATAATTCTTAATAACGTACGATCATAAGATAGCATCTCTGAAAAGTCTTGCGAGAGAGACGCTTTAACTTTTGGATCCATATACTCTTCAATCCAAGCCATCAAAGTTTTACCCAACTCAAACACCTGATCAAAATATCTTTTTGCATTATCAGAAACTTCTTTTGGGTAGCGCCCCCAAGGAAAATAATTATGATAAAAATGCTTTAAATCCTTAACTTTGCTTCCTTTAGCTTTTTCTGCAATTTCTTTAGGAAAGTAGCCATCTTGTTTTTCATTATCAAAGAGATAATTACTTGCAGCACCTGACTCCAAAAAAACACGCCACTCCTGATAAATATCCTGGATAAGCTGATTATCTAAAGTGTGTGTTTTTAAAATTGCAAACCCTGTTTCTTTTAAAGAGTCCGTAAACTGCTTTGGCGAATTTTTAGCAAAAAAGTCGACCTGCTGAATATTCATACAATAAAACCTAATTCATATTTTTCGAAATTTGGCTAATTATAGTTCAACTTCAATAAATATTCATTCACTCTTTTTCATTAAAATAAAAAATATGATCTGAGTCAAAATTTTAAAAGACCTCTACAAAGTAAAAGCTGTGAATACAAGCTAAAGCAAAGAAAATATAGGAAAATTTGCCAATAATTCACTTATATTAAGATCTTTTTAATCTCTTGCTTCTTCAGAGTAAGAATATATACTCTCTATTTGAAATAGGTGTAGCGCACGCGCTATGAAAAGGGAAATTGGTGAGACACCAATACTGCACCCGCAACGGTAAGTCGCCTGCTTAGCAGGCCAGAGAATGCCACTATGAGTAGATTCATGGGAAGGCACTGTAAAGACAAGTCCGGAGACCTGCCTCATTTCAACTTCACTACTACATATACGTAGTATGTTTACGGGAAACTAAACTTGAAGAGACAAAGAAATGAAATATTATACTTATGCGCTAATGCTTATTGTAGCACTCAGTGCAATAACCTGTGCCTCGCCTGCACCCACTTATCTATTACCAGAAATTATTGTCCACAGCCATGATCAAAATATTCAAACTTCTCCAGACAGCAGCCAAACTTATTCAATAATCTCTCAGAAAGACATAAAAGCCTCTGGCGCGCAATCTATTCCTCAAGCGCTCTCACAAAATGCAAGCGTACAATCCTATGATCAAACCGGTGCCAACCCTGTTTTCTATATTCGCGGGCACAGAGCAAGTGTCTTACTCAATGGCGTCCCCCTAAATCAATTTGACAGCTCTGGACAAAACCTCAGCTCAATCCCCATTTCCAGTATTGAGAAAATTAAAGTCAGCAATGACAGCAACAGCGTTCAAAATGGCTCAATGGGTATGGGTGGTACGATTGATATTATTACAAAAAGTGCCAAGCAAGCTAAAAACCATGTTTCCATTTCTGCTAGTCACCCAACATATGGTCAAATTGATACTAGCTTCCAACATCAATTTAATAATGGCTTGTCTTTAACGCTTTCAAATAGCGCCCAAAATAAAGAAGACTACCGAGACTTTAGTCGTCAAATTAATAATGCAACCCAACTAACCCTGGCAAAAAAATATCAAACTGGAAAGCTTGTTTTCACACTCAATAATGGTTACCAGAACCTCCAATTCCCAGGCGGACTTTCCACACAACAAAAAAATCAAAATCCTTGGCAATCCTCTACAGAAAAAGAAAATTATCTTACTCACACCTTACAATTGACACTAAATTGGCATCAAAATCTATCAAAAAAAGCATTCTTACAAAATATTATTTCCTATCAAGATATGCGTGGCAAGGGTAGTGCCCCAGACAGCAAATTTTTTAAATCCTTTACGCAAAACTATCAAAACATTCAATTACTGCCTTCACTGAATATAAAATCTTTATTCTTTGGCAAAAAAACTTCAAGCAAAATTGGCATAGATTTTTCCCACCAAACTTTTAGTCAAAGCTCTATCATTAACAACGCCCAACAAACTAATATTTCACCCTTTTTGGAAAGCTTCATTACACTTAATAAAAAAATTCAAACAGGTGGCGGCTTCAGACTGGCCTATATTAACACCTCTGGAAACTTTAAATCCCCACCACCCAACTCACCCTCAAGTCAAAGCTATCAAACCTATGCGATAAATTCTTTTTTAAAATACAAGTGGACGCCACAATTCTCAAATACATTTCGAATTGCACGCGCTTATCAACTTCCCTTTATTGATCAATCTAACCTTGCTTATAGCGAAGGCTCTACGACTACTTTTGGACTTAAACCCCAAACTTCTATCAGCTACTCGTTAGACAACAATCTCCATCTAAAGAAGTTTTCAGCAAACTTAAATTTCTACCTAATGAATACAAAGAACCAAATTTATTATAATCCCGCAGTCAATGCGAATGTTAACCTAGCCCCTACCCAACAAATAGGCATCATTTTGAATACCAACTATCAACTATTAAAACCTCTATCTATAGGAGGCAGTCTCAATTTTATGAGGAATAGATTTAAGGCTGGACTAGATTCAGGAAATACCGTTCCCGGACAACCCTACCTCCAAGCAGAAATGCATAGTTTATGGCAAATCAATCACAACCTTAGCTTTTACCTACAAGAACAATTTAATAGTACCCAATATGCAGACAGTGATCTTAAAAATAATGCTGGCAAAGTAGCCCCATACTGGCTCACTAATCTAGCTTTTAACTACCAACTAAAATCTTGGGATATAAAGTTTCGAATCAACAATCTATTTAATACTTACTATTATAATTACGTAACTGTTTTTCAGAATGGTTCAACCCTTGAACACAGTTATTATCCAGCCAATGGCATTAATGGTATGTTAACATTAGGGTATACTTTCTCATGAAAAACCGTTCCCTACCCTTATCAATTTTTTTACACCTCATAATTTTCATTATTTGCATCTTTTTTTATCTTTATCGGTCACATAAAACATCTCACCAGATCAGAACCAACGTCACCACAACTAAAGTATTAGACGCCAGTATTATTTATTTTCCCAACCCTCAAACACACACGCCATCAAAAAAAGAAACGCTTAAAAAACACTTGGCTCTTCAAACTGAACACTCAAACACCCAGATAAGAAAAGTTACCCCTCAAAAACAAGAAGTTAAACCCCCACTTTTAAAGAAAGAAAATAAAAATAAAATCTCAAGCCAACAGCG